>DASQNN010000072.1:0-2430 GCA_035644955.1 Nodosilinea sp.
TGCGTCGGGCAGGTTTAGCACCGATCGCACAGCCCCCGATTTGGGGTCAGGGGTACCGTACACCAGCAGCCCCAACCGACTTAAAATAATCGCCCCGGCACACATCGGGCAGGGCTCTAAGGTGACGTAGAGGGTGCAGTCATTGAGATGCCAGTTGCCCAACTGGCGGGCCGCCTGCCGCAGCGCCAGAACTTCGGCATGGGCAGTGGGGTCTTGGTCCTGCTCCCGCCGGTTACCTGCCTCCGCCAACACCACATCGCCCGGACCGACTACCACCGCACCTACGGGCACGTCCCCCGCGTTCCCGGCCAGTTCAGCCAGTTCTAGCGCCCGCAGCATCCAGCGGCGGTGGCGCAGGTCTACCTCGTCCTCCAGGTCAGTGAGGATAATATCGTCAGCCATGGTAAACGGATCAAAGCACGGTGGAAACGGCCAGACTATCTATAGTAGACCAGCCATTTCCATTGACTACGAGCTTCTAAAGCAGCGGCCAAACCCGACGCTAGAGCAACTTCAGGCGTAGTTAGGACACCACAAGCTTTACCTGGGAAGGAGCCTATACTGCCCTCCGGCTCTCTCAACTCTAAGAGCCAGAGGAGCAAAGTCCGGCGTTGCTGGGTAAAGGTATGGATCAAAACTGCAACGTCTCTTGCAGGGGAAACGGCCGTTTGCCCTACCCAAAGTCATGCCTCAACTCAGCAACACCCAAAATCCTCTAGAGGTGACGTTAGATGTAAGCCGAAATGTCTTCGCCGCACTCGTCAGCTAGGTAGCACAGGGCCCGAAACCTGAGTTCAACCAGTTCGTTGTAGAGAGGGTTGAGCTTGCACAGGGGCGGAATGTGGGCAATGGAGCGCCCGTACAGCACGATATCGCGCTCAAAGGGGCATTGGGCTGGAATTAGCTCGGCCACCTTGCGGGCCCGACGGGGAGTTTCGACGCGCAGGTGGCTAACCCACTGGCGCAGCGGACGGAACAGGTCTAGGTTGAGCGTTTGGCCGGCAGCGTGTAGACCGTGGCTCAGAGTAGACATAAAGCGTTTCATAGTTAAACCTCTCGCAAGCCCAAAAATTGAGACTGTCTGAGAAAACACCAAGCGTTGATCTGGACTTGAGATAAAAACTCAACACTTGATCAGAAGAACGGAGAGACAACAGCAGGCCTTGGTGGGGCCTTTTGCTTAAGCTAAAGAATTCCCTTATACATCGGGTAAAGCATCAGCAAAGCTCACCTATCTTCTACTAAAGCTCCAGTAAAGAGAATCTTCAACAAACCCAGCTTAGATTCCGGAAAGACCTCATAGCTAAAGCTTTGGCACATTTAAGGCTCTGCCTTGGGCGCTAATGTCGAGTAGTTTTACGGAGCTTACCTGTATTCAATTATTTCAAGCATGGGCAGCATTTTACGTATAAACCATGACAGTTTTACGACTGGGTTAAAATGCTCACGATGCCGCTGCAAGAACCATTTTTTTGTATAGGAGGCTACTCAAATAGAAGGCTACCCAATCTGATACTATCGGCGGTGATTGCGTTGATGGCACTAGGGCGAATGGCAAAGTATGTAATGTGGGGCAGCTACTGCGAGAACGTGCTCGAACAGCGGGCTCCCTACCGGGCAGACCATCTACAGGGGTTGCAGGAGCAAAAAGACAGCGGCGTGCTGGTGGCCCTTGGCCCCACCGTTGACAACACCCGTGTGTTTGGCATCTACGAAGCCGAGGATGAGGCGACGGTGCGACAGCTGGTGGAGGGCGATCCTTACTGGCAAAATGGCATCTGGACCGCCTACGAAGTTTATGCGTGGAACCAGGTGTTTTGAGGAAGCCAGCGGTTTTCCCGCAGCTCACCTTCGTTGGCGGCCATTTCCCATTAGAATAGCTTCGTTCGGGGTCATCGCCCAGGGCACAATTCCCCCCGGCGGAGTTCCCCATAACCTAGTTCAGTGAGGTGCCGTGGCTAAGTTAGCTCCTACCCAAATCGAGCAGCTTCAGAGCATCGGGGCGTATCTGCGCCAGGTGCGACAGGAGCAGGGGTTGTCCATCGATGTGCTGGCCAACCAGATTTTTATTCGCCCAGCCCTGCTACAGGCCTTGGAGTTGGGGCACGACGCTGAACTGCCTGAGCCCGTCTTTATTCAAGGTTTCATTCGTCGCTACGGCGAAGCCCTGGGGCTAGATGGCCAGACTATTGCTAAAGAGTTTCGGGTGACGCCGGTAGAGGTGCTGCCTACCCCAGAGCTGGTAGAGCGAGTTGATACCAATGGCCATGTAGGAAATGGCCGTGTTGAAAATGGCCGTGTAGAACCCCAGGTTCTACACGGCGCCAGGGTAGCTGAGCCCGCCTTAGCCACTTCGACGGTGCGTTCTGAGCGGCGATCGCCGCTGCCGCTGCTGCTCGGTCTGGCGGCCCTGACCGCCCTGGGGCTAGG
>DASQNN010000073.1:0-2417 GCA_035644955.1 Nodosilinea sp.
CTGCGCAGCTCCACCAGCTGCTTTTTGCTGGCCCCCAGCAGCTCCTGGCCAAGAATTTTGAGACTGCCCTGCTGCGCCGACCTGAGCCCCCCCATCAAACTCAGCAACGTAGTTTTGCCGCTGCCCGAAGGCCCCGTCAAAATTACAATCTCGCCGGGGTGAATGGCGAGGTCAATGTCGACTAGCACTGGCTTGCTGAGCTGGCCCTTGCCAAAGGCGTGGTGTAGACCTTGGACGTTGACGACGGGTTCCATAGAGGTTCAGGGTTTTAGGGTCAAGATTTAGGGGTCAAGATTCAGGGTTCAAAATTCAGGGTTCAGGGTTGTAGGGTCAAGATTCAGGGTTCAGCCCCGCGCTCCAGGCTTTAAACCTTGGATCTTGCACCTCCACCTTGCACCCAGCCTCAAAAGACATCGGCGGGGTCGGCAGAGCGGAGCTTGCGCACGGCGATCGCCGCCGATAGCACCCCCATCACCAGCGTCATCGAAAAGACCTGTAGCCCCACCCCCAGGCGCATCAGTACGGCCACCCCGGTGAGGTTGCTGAGCAGACTATACAGACCTAGCGAGCAAACAATGCCGGGCACAAACCCCAGCACGGCAAGAATGGCCGCCTCTTGAAACACCACCAGCAGGAGCTGCCCATCGGAGTAGCCAATGGCCTTGAGGGTAGCGTACTCCGACAGGTGATCGTTCACGTCGGAATACAGCACCTGGTAGACAATCACCACCCCCACCACAAAGCCCATAATGGTGCCAAAGTCGAAGATAATTCCTGCCGGTTCCTTGGCCCAGTAGCTCTGCTCTAGCTCAATTAGCTCGTCTCGGCTAATCGCTTTAAGCTCGGTGGGCAGGGTGCGCTCTAGCTCGGCAATTACCGTCGACAGGTCGGCACCGGGGGCTAGCTTGAGCACCCCGGCGTGGAGCTGGTTGGCCTGTTTGACTCCAAATAGCCGCAGGTAGTTGACGTCACTAATGACGATGTGGCCCCGCTTAAAGATGTTGCTGCCCAGGGCAAAGGTGCCGTTCACCCGCATTTTACGGCCCTGTATTTCGATGGGGATGTCCTGACCGGCGGCAAATTCCTGGGCAATAGCTCCTAGCGACGGCAGCGATTTGGTATCAAACAGCAGGCGATCGGTTTGCTCTACCAGGGCCAGTTGGTCATTGATGGCGGGCAGGGCCATTACCGGCTGGGCCGGGTTCATGGCAATGACGGTAACGTTGGTAGTCTTGCGATTGTCGGGATTTACCCAGCTGGCAGAGCTGTAGTAAAAAGGCCGAGCGGTGGCTACCCCCGGCACCGCCGCGGCCCGGTAGAGCTGAGGTTTATCAAAGGTTTCACTGCCCAAGAACTGCGACTTTTCGTTGATTAAAAACACATCGCCATCGAGGCTGGCAGGCACATTGATGGTGCCGCTAAACATCGCCGACCGAAACCCCAGCTGCATAAAAATTAGAATATTGGCGAAGGAAATGCCTGACAGCGCCACTAGCAGTCGCACCCGCTGGTGGGAAAGCTGTGACCAGGCCAGGGGCTTTTCGATGCCCGATAGAGGCGTTTTGCCAAATACCATTGATTACCTTTGCCCTAGAGAACGTTGCCTATCCTGTCTCCGCCTGGGAGGGGTGCCCACAGGGCGGAGTAAAGGGTGGGCTAACTCACCCCTGCCCTACCTGGAGGGAATGGGAACGCCTACCGCTTAATAATGCGAACGACCTTTACCCCTAATTCGTCCGAATTTTGACCCGCACCTGCATGTAGGTCAGCCCGGCGACCTGCTCACTGTCCGTTGGGTCTAGCCGAATTTTGACCTCTACCACCCGGGCGTTGCTGTCGGCCGCCGGGTCGGCGTCGAGCACATCGGTTTTGCGAATTTGCAGCCCAACCGATTCGACCTGGCCTCGGAGCGTGTTGGTAAAGCCGCCGTTTTCGCTGGTAATTTCAGCCGGTTGGCCCACTGTGAGCTTGGGCACGTCGGTTTCGTAGACTTCGGCCACCACCACCATCTGGTCCGTCTGGCCCAGGTCGACAATGCCCTGGTCGGGGTTAACCCGTTCCCCCACCCGAGTGTTGATACGCAAGATTTGACCGGCTACGGGCACCCGCACGTAAAAGTCTTCTAGATCGGCCCTGGCTCGCTCGACCTGACTTTGAGCGTAGGCCACCTCGGCCTGGGCCACGGTGACGTCGATGGGGCGTACTTCAGCCAGCTGAGCCAGGGTGGCGTTGGCCGACTGAATTTGAGCTGTCACGGTTTGGCGGGTGCCGGCCAGCTGGGCTTCAGCCTCTTGCAAACTGGCACGGGCGGTATCTAGAGTTTTTTGGCGGCTGTCTAGCTCGGCGGCGCTAACTGCCCCTCGGGCGTATAGCTGGCGGTAGCGATCGTAGTCGGCCTGGGCCTGGCGCAGGGTGGC
>DASQNN010000074.1:0-1594 GCA_035644955.1 Nodosilinea sp.
AACCGCTGCCCCCAGCGGACCAGTAAATAGGGCAGTGGCTAACCCACCTACCAGTAACTTAGCGAATGTGCCGGACATAGAACGGGCCATGGTGTGCTGCCTCCAGAAGTCGATTGGCGTGGGTGAATACTTGATTTGCCCAGGGTGCCCCAGCGGCTAGACAGACGACCAGCCAGCCACTCACCCCAAAACAGCTATCTCTCTACTAGCTCGCGACGCGATCGCTCCCCAGCAAGTTCCCCCCTTTAGCCTTTCAATTCCCTTCGACCCGTCTTTCCCCGCTGTAAATACCCCTGTAAATCTCCATTTCCCCCTTGCAATTCTCACGATTGTGCGTATCCTTAGTTAGGTTCCAGGTTGGCGCTGTATTTAGGCGGGGTTGACCCGGTTCTCACGCTGCATCTAGCGTTTGCTATCCCACACCTATGGGGTCCAGCGAACGATCGCGCCTACCCACACTCACACACCGCACCAGAGGGAGACACAACCCATGGACTACTCCAGCCAGCCGTCTGCGCGATCGCATTTAGCCGCGATGGGCTACCGCCTAGGAGGCTGGGCCGGGGCCGGGCTAATGGTGTCTACCCTGTTGATAATTAGCCCCGCCGCCCGTGCTGAGACCCTGACCGCCTGGCAGTTTGACCCCGCTACTCAGCAGCTGACCCTGACCCTGCCCAGCGGCATCACCCCCCAATACACCGTCGAGGCCAACCCGGGCCGCATTGTTCTCACCCTGCCCCAAACCCAGCTGGAAGCGCTGGCAACTGAGCAAACCTACAGCGGGGCCGTGAGCCAGATCCGCCTCAGCCAGGTGGACGGTGCCACGGTGATCGTGCTCGAACTGGCAGCCAACGCGGTGCTGGCCGCCGATGGAGCCAGCCTGATCGCCATTGCCGCTGGCGACCAGACCCGCTGGGTGCTGACCGCCCTGGCTGCGGCCCCGGCGGATGCCCCTACCGTTGCCGTGCCCAACACCCCCATACCCGGCACTACCGCCATGATTGTGGAGCTGCCTCCGATTCCGGGAAATGACCCCCGCCTGGGCTTTCCGGAGGCGGGCACCGGACGGCTGAGCAGCTCGGCCGCCAACCTGATGCTGCCCAGCGACATCAACAACCTGACGAACCTGCCCGAAACCCTGCCCGTGGACCCCTTTAACCTGGGCCAGCCCGGCGAACAGATTTCGGTACCCAGCCTGGCTGAACTCGATGCCGCCGTCGGCCCCGTCGCTGTTGCTCCCCAGGGCGCAGCGGCAGCACCGCCCACAGTTGAGCCATCTGCGCCAGCGGCGGCAATCGCTACACCGCCCGCCGCTACAGGCCCAGTGCTGACCCTAGAACCTCCCGCCAGCCCCGGCACCGCCCCGGCAGTTTCTGCGCCCCCAGTGGCAACACCCCCCGCCCCTCAGCCCGAGGCCGTGGCGACCCTGCCCCCCGTGCCGGCAGAGCCAGCGATCGCTCAGCCTGAGGCAATGCCCCCCATCGATGCCGAAACCAGCGGCGTTCCCATTGCGGTCACCCCGCCGGAGCTACCTAGCCCCGAGCCGCCAGCGATCGGGTCAGGAACCATGGAGCCAGTGGCAACGGAGTCAGCG
>DASQNN010000075.1:0-10145 GCA_035644955.1 Nodosilinea sp.
ACCCTGCGGGGCAGCAGCACCATTACCCTCAAGCCCGGCAGCAATACCGTGGCCTACGTAGACCGGGTGAATGCCGAACTCAGTCGGTTGCCCCTGGTAGGCGCCCGCATCAACGTCAGCCCTGAATCGGTGCGGGGCCTCAACCTCACCAACTCCCCCGTGCGGGCAGACCTCGACCTGGGCTTGCAGGGCGAAGACACCAGCGCCCTGCTTGAAGCTGGAGAGCAGGTTTTGGCGGCCCTGGGCGACCAGGCGACCCTGGCCCGCTATCGCCCCGACGGCGAAGACCCCCAGGAAGAAGTGCGGATTACGCCCGACTGGGTCAGAGCCAGCAGTCTGGGACTGTCTTCCACCGATATTGGGGCGACCATTCAAACGGCGCTCAACGGCTCGGTGCCCACGCAGCTGCAGCGAGGCAGCCGCCTGGTCGATATCAAAGTTCAGATTGAGCCGGGCAGCATACAGCGCTCGGCCCAGCTGCTAGACATTCCCCTGTTTACGGGCGATGGCCAACTGGTGCAGCTGGGCGACATTGCCCAGGTAGGGCTAGGGCCAGCCCCCGGCCAAATTCAGCGCATCAACCAGCGGCAGGTGTTTTTGATTGCGGGCGACCTGGCCGAGGGGGCCAGTCTGGGCGAGGCCCTGGCCGAAGCCAACGCCATTGTCGATGGGCTAGACCTGCCCGAGGGCATTGTCCTCCTGCCCAGTTCTGCGGCGGAGACCAACCAGGAGCTGCAGCGATCGCTGACGATTCTGGGTTCCCTGGCGGCGTTTCTGGTGTTTGTGGTGATGGCGGTGCAGTACAACTCGCTGATCGACCCGCTGGTGATTATGCTGACGGTGCCCCTGGCCCTAGCGGGGGGGATTTTGGGTCTGTTTGTCACCCAAACGGCGATCGGGGCGACGGTGGTGGTGGGCGCGGTGCTGCTGGTGGGCATTGTGGTCAACAACGCCATCATCCTGGTGGAATTGGCCAACCAAATTTATGAGGCCAGCGGCTGCTCTCGCCAGGAAGCCATTTTGCGCGCCGCCCCCCGCCGCCTGCGCCCCATTTTGATGACGACGTTTACTACGGTGCTGGGCCTGTTTCCGCTGGCCCTGGGCGTTGGCGAAGGGTCAGAGTTTTTGCAGCCGTTGGGCGTTGTGGTGTTCTCGGGGCTGTCGCTGGCCACGGTGCTGACGCTGTTTATAATTCCCTGCTTTTACACCCTGCTCCACGGCGGCTTTGGGTCGGGCGGTAGACGTGGGATTGCAACCGATGACCAACTGGAGTCTGCCGATGCCCCGGAGGCTGTGCAGTCCTAGCTAGCCACCTTAAAATAGGGCTAACGCTGCCCTGCCTATCCCTTATGCCGTCGCCCTTTCCAGGGATGAATCCCTACCTCGAACATCCTGACCGTTGGTCTACGGTGCATAACCGGTTGATAGTGGCCCTGGCCGATGTGCTTACACCTCAACTCCTGCCGAAGTATCAGGTCGATATTGAAAAGCGTATTTACAACGTGGTCGGCCTCAATTCCCTGCTCGTCGGCAAACCAGACGTAACGATACAACTGCCGCGGCAGCCCCAGTCGAGTAGCGTCACACAGGTCGCGGTAGCAGACATACCCAATCGGCCCATTCAGGTCTCTGTCCCGGTTACTGAAGAGGTCCGAGAGGCGTATTTGGAAATTAAAGAAGCAGCCACACAACTGGTGGTTACAGCCATTGAGATTTTATCGCCTACTAACAAACGAGGAGAGGGTCGCCAAAAGTATGAGCAAAAGCGCCAGCAGGTGCTGAACAGCCCTACTCACCTCGTTGAAATTGACCTGCTGCGGGAGGGAGCGCCGCTGCCCTTAACCGAGCAACCAGAACCCAGCAACTATCGCATTTTGATTAGCCGCTCTGACACTCGCCCCCTGGCGGATCTGTATCCTTTCAATCTATCTGAGTCTGTTCCAGCGGTACCGATTCCGCTGCAAAAGGAAGACGAAGAGCCCAGCATCAATCTGCAAGCCCTGCTTACAGACATCTACGATCGCTCTGGCTACGACTACTTCATCGATTACCGTACTGACCCATTGCCACCCCTGACCGCCCAGGAACTGCAATGGGTAGACGCCGTGCTGAAGAACCACCACCTTCGCTGAGATTTCCAGGCAAGAAGATACCGGCTTTAATCCAGCGACCGTAGCCACGGTAGGGTGGGCACTGCCCACCATTGGGGAACTATTTTTCAAAAGTTGCCTAAACCATCCCCGGAGGCCAACACCCCTGGGCAAGAAAACGGCTTACCCAGGAGTGTTGGCCAATGCCTATTGTCAACCAAAACATCTGGACGGAGACGTTCAATCGGTGTTGATAATGCCCTCTTCGGGGTCAACCAGCCGCCAGAGCTTTTGCTTAATCTGGATGTCAAATACATCCCACTTGAGGCGGTTGTACTCAGAGTTTTCGTAAAAGCCCGACAAAAAGCCCATCGGAATTTCAAACCCGCCCGCCATCGAGCGCCCGCCGCCAAAGAAGCGGCCCTCGCTGTCCTGGCCAAAGGCTTCTTTGATAAACTCGTCGGGGTCGAGGGTAATTTTGCTGGTGCGCAGCGAGCCAATCACCACCTCGCGCTCTTCGTCCTCGTCGTGGACAATGCCGTAGACCACGGCGGTGTGCACGTTTTCTTCGGTAACGAGAAAATCGGCCGCCTGGGGAATGGCGTCGCGATCGTCGTAGCGCAGGTAGCCTACCCCCGCGATCGACACGTTGTTTTGCACCTTGCGGTTGCGCAGCGATCGCTCAATCACATCCATCACCCGCTTTGAGCGCGACGCATGCAGCACCGCGCTGAGCAGCTGCCCGTCGTAAAACTGACTCAGGTAGGCCGCCGCCATAAAATCGCTGGCCCCAGCTTGCATGAGCTGGTTGGTGTCGGCCCGCAGACCATGCATGAGGGCGGTGGCGCACTTGGTGTGCTTGCTGTTGTTGCGATCGAGGTTGAGCAGCCCCTGCTGTAGGTACTGAGTCAAAATGGTGGCGGTAGCGCGAATGTGGGGCCGCAGATCGACGTATTCGGCATCGAGCTTAGACTGGGGCGCATGGTGGTCAATCACCAACACCAGGGGCAGCCCCGCTTCCCGCATGTGCTCGTAGAGCTGGCTGGTGGTGCCCTGGTTGTCAACCAGCACCAGCCCCTGGTAGTCGGCCAGGTGAGCGCTATCGGCAGCGTTTAACCAGCGGCGGGCGGGTAAGCCAGTCAGGCGCACCAGGGCAATATTTTCCTGGTGGCTGAGGGTGCCAGCATAGACGATATCACACTCGATTTTGTAGTTGGCGGCAATCAGCTTGTAGGCCCAGGCCGACGACAGCGCGTCGGGGTCGGGGAAGTCCTGCAGCAGCACCAAATGCCGATCGTTTCGGTGGGCCTCTAGCAGGCTACGCACCGCCTGCACCGGATCGTCGGAGTCACTGTCTAGGTCGGGCCGGGGCACCAAGGTAACGGCACTGCTGCCATTGGGCAAGGTAACCTCTGGGGCCTCGGAGTCGGAGTTAAACGTCATCATGGGAGATTACCTTTTGTGACAGCGCACCTGGTAGTTCAATTAGTCTAAGCTCCTCACCCCAGAGCACAACCGCCACTTGGGCAGATTTCTGTACCGTCGGCCGCGTCGATGGTTAGGGCTAGCCTCTCCGGCGAGACGTCTGCCCACCTATCCCTTGAAGCGTTAGCGGCGCTGTAGCTCATGGTTTATTATTACAAATTGCCACAGAACCGACAGCGCCACCTCAGGCCACGCTCCCAGCGGGTCGATCCCCTGCCGCTCCAAAGTACCGCCCCAAAGTGCCGCCCCAGAATGCCACCCCAAGGTGCCGGTGCCAGCCTCACGAGATGCCAATGACGTATTTTTTCCACTCTTGATGCACCCCGCTGTGAATTTGCCGGGTGACCTCAAAATAAAGGCTGCTGTGGGGCTTGCGAGGTTGGCTAAAGAGTGGCATATTGGCCTCTCGGGGAGTGCGGTTGCCCTTTTTCACGTTGCAGCGCACGCAGGCCGTCACCATGTTTTCCCAGGTGTCGCCGCCGCCCCGCGATCGCGGCAGTACGTGGTCGAGGGTGAGTCCGTCACCGCTGTAGCTACAGTACTGGCAGGTGTGGTTGTCGCGCTGGAGCAGGTTTCGCCGGGTGAGGGGAATGTCTTTGTAAGGTACCCGAACGTAGTGGCGCAGACGAATTACCGTCGGCAACGGAAAATCGGCATAGACCAACTTGCCGTTGTGCTCAACCCGCTCCGCCTTACCCTTAATAATAAGAACCACAGCCCGACGCCAGCTCGTAATATTGAGCGGTTCATAGGAGGCATTGAGCACCAGAACCTTACCCATTCGAATGCGTGGATAATTGGCTAAAGATGATTAGACCGATGGTAGCACAGAAGCTAAATGGAGGGGTCTAGCTCCTGATACAGTGCCCTGCACTAACCCGCCATCGGCGAGGTAGAATCTGGCGCTATGATAGGTCGCTAGCCGCCCGTGAAGCCGACGGTGAAGCCCACGGTGAAGGAGGAATAACAATGCTGAGTTGGGATCAAACCCCAAGCCTGGCCCCCAGTCTAGAACCCATGCGCTGCTGCCGCGCCTGGGTCGAGATCAACCTGGCGGCGCTGCGGCACAATGTGCGCCAGTTTAGAGGGCTACTGCCCGCCGCCACCCAGCTCATGGCGGTGGTCAAGGCCGACGCCTACGGCCACGGAGCCATTGCCGTAGCCCAAACAGCGCTACAGGCCGGGGCGGCCTGGCTAGGCGTGGCCACGGTGCCCGAAGGCATTGAGCTGCGGGCGGCGGGCATTCAGGCGCCAATTTTGGTCATGGGTGCCGTCAACAGCGCTGAAGAGATGCAGGCGATCGCCCACTGGCGGCTTCAGCCCACCCTGGTGAACCCGAAGCAGGCTCTGGTCTTCTCTGAAACGCTGTCCCAGCTAGCCGCCGCCCGCCCGCTGGGAGTGCACCTCAAAATCGACACCGGCATGGCCCGGCTGGGGTTTCCCTGGGCCGAGGCCGCAGAGTTCGTGCGGTTTGTGCAACCGCTGCCCCACCTCAAAATTGACAGCCTCTACTCCCACTTGGCCACCGCCGACGATCCCGATCCAACCACCATGGAGCAGCAGCACCGGCGTTTTACCACCGCCGTCGACAACCTGCGCCGGCTGCACCTGCTCCCCCCCCGGCTGCACCTGGCCAACACAGCCGCTACCCTGGCCAACCCAGCCCTGCACTACGACCTAGTGCGCGTGGGCCTCGGCCTCTACGGGCTTTACCCGGCCCCCCACCTCCAATCCCCGCTCAGTCTCCAGCCCGTGATGCAGGTAAAAGCCCGCATCACCCACCTTAAAGATGTGCCCGCCGGCACCGGCATTAGCTACGGCCATCAATACCGGTGCGATCGCCCCATTCGCCTGGCGGTAGTGGGCATCGGCTACGCAGACGGGGTGCCGCGGGTGCTCTCCAACCGGCTGCGGGTGATGGTCAAGGGCCATCTGGCTCCCCAAATTGGCGCCATCACCATGGATCAACTCATGCTGGATGTGAGCCACATCCCCCACCTGCACGAGGGCGATGTGGTCACTCTGTTGGGTCGCGACGGCAACCACGCCATCGGTCCTGACGACTGGGCTACCCTGGCCAACACCATCAGCTGGGAAATTCTCTGTGGCTTTAAGCACCGATTGCCCCGCATTGCCGTCGAGCAGCCCCTTCCCGCCACCGCCGCCCAGGGCTAAAAGGCCGCTAAAACTGCTCTAGCGCCGCCAGCAGAGTCTCTGGCGGGGCCACCGGGTGCAGCAGTGAAAACAGGTGAGCGTAGCGCAGCCGCCCCTGGGCATCTAGCACAAACTGGGCCGACAGCGGCGCCCCCAGGGCCTGCCCGGTGTAGTAGGCCCGAAAAACTGCCCCAGTAGGGTCACTCAGCAGGGGTAGCCCCAGGCCCAGATCGCTGACAACCGCCTGGTTCTGGCGCTGGGGTTGGGGACTGACCACCAGCACCTCGGCCCCAGCATTGCGAAACTGGCTATAGGCCTGGTCTATGGCCAACAGGTGGGGATGGCGTTGGGGGCTATAGGCGATCGCCGCTGCAAGGCGGCAAAATACCAGCACCACGGGCTGCTTACCCCGCCAGTTGGCCAGGCGTACCGTGCGCTGATGGGTCACATCCCAAAGGGCAAAGTCAGGAGAGATCTGGCCCAGGGGCAGCCCCAAACGCGGCGGCAGCGGCACCCAGTAGCGCCTGGCACTTGTCGATGGCGGCGCAGTCGGCGTCATTGGAACTCCCAAAAACTAATCCCCAGCAGCTCCGACGGCATCTCTGTAAGCAGCGAACCGTGGCCTAAACCTCAGCAAAAAACTCCCGTGACTTAACGGGGTCGGGGGTCATGGTTTTGTCGCCGGGCTGCCAGTCAACAGGGCAAACTTCATCGGGGTTAGCCTGCACGTGCTGAATAGCCTGCAAGACCCGCAGGGTTTCGTCGACCTTGCGGCCAAAGGCCAGGTTGTTGATGGTGGCGTGCTGCAAGACCCCGTCGCGATCGATGATAAACAGCCCGCGCAGGGCCACCCCACTGTCGGAGTCAAGCACGTTGTAGGCAGCGCTGATGTCTTTTTTGATATCAGACACCAGGGGATAGTTGAGGTCGCCCACACCACCCATTTTGCGCTCGGTCTGTATCCAGGCCAGGTGAGCAAATTCGCTGTCCACAGAAATGCCCAAGATTTCGGCGTTGAGGGTCTTGAACTCGCTGTGGCGATCGCTAAAGGCGGCGATTTCGGTTGGGCACACAAAGGTAAAGTCTAGGGGGTAGAAGAACAGGACTACGTACCTACCCCGGTAGTCGGACAGCTTCACAATCTTAAAGTCCTGAGCGACTACGGCGGTGGCGCTAAAGTCAGGAGCCATTTGGCCGACCCGCAAACAGCCGTCTCTCGTATCAGTCATGGACCTACCCCCTCAAGGAGTGGATGAAAATGGCTCAGGCGTGATTTGAACACGCGACCAAGGGCTTATGAGTCCCCTGCTCTACCACTGAGCTACTGAGCCGTGGAATGAGGTATTACCGACCAATCCAGCGCTTTGTTGGTTGGCCAACAGTTAATGAATCTATCACAAAATAGCCAACATACCAAGTAAATAACGGCGCTTTTGGACCACAAATCCAGGGCCGGTACCGGTAGCATTTTCCCCAAAAAGCGAGCCGATAGCATTACCGGCTCGCTTACAGATTAAGGGATAGCCACTAACGCCCGGGCAGGAAAGCCATGGGGTTAGACGCTCCGCTACCGGGTAGGTGCACCTCAAAGTGCAGGTGAGGCCCGGTACTGTAGCCCGTGCTGCCCATCTCGGCAATCTGCTGTCCCTGGCGAACCTGCTCGCCCTCGCGAACCAGCAGGCGGCTGTTGTGGGCATAGCGAGTCATGCTGCCATCGGCATGGCGAACATCCACTAGGTTACCGTAGCCACCAGAGTTCCAGCCCGAGCGCACCACAACCCCAGGCGCCGCCGCCACAATAGGAGTGCCCACGGGACCGGCGATATCAATACCCCGGTGCATGCGACCCCATCGCCAGCCGTAGCCAGAGGTGAGAATACCCTGGGTCGGCCAAACAAAGCCGTTGGAGACCCGGGGAGCCTCCGGCAAAAACTCGTTGGCTCCTGGCATCATGGGCATGTTCGGCGATACCGTTTGCCCCACCGGCATCCTGGGCGCAACTTGGTAGGCATCGGCCCCTAGGGGTGCCGCCGCCAGCAGTTGACTGGGGATTGGTTCACTACCGGACGGTAGGAGATCGGCCTGAGCGGGAGATTCCGGTACGGGCTGTACAGATACGCCAACCGGGGACTCTACGACCGGGCCAAGGGCTGCGACCGTCTGGGACTCGTCTTTGGCAGCATCAGTAACAGTCCACTGGGACGCAGTGGTCTGAGCGCCCTCTCTGACCGCCAGAGCCGTGGCGCTAGCGGGTTCGGCACCACCTACCCTCGCAGAGGCTAGCGCTACTGGCTCAGGAGCATGATATTCCAGCGCCACCGCGGCTTGGTTAGAAGCACCAGTACGGCTGCGATCGAGCTCTTGGCGCGCTTCACGAATGCGGGCGTTGAGTTCGTCGCGATCGACTCGAGCGCTGTTGGACTCACGAATGCGGGCCAGGTGGTCACGAATGGCCTGCTCCCGAGTTTTGGGAGCAGACGCCAAAGCATTGGCGGGCACCTCAGCTGGTTCGTCAACCTCAGCAACGGCGTCTACAGCCGATGCCGTTGGGATACTGATGCTGTCGCCCACCGAGAGGGCTTCAGGCTGAGCAACCGTACGATTGTGGGTAAGTAGCTCGTCTAGGGTGACGCCGTTGCGCGTAGCAATAGACCAAAGTGTATCGCCTGGCTTGACCTGGTAGGAACGCAGGATACTGGATTCGGTCATTGCCCCCGCGCTTGCCGATCGCAGCGGCAGGGCAGCTAGGGTAAGGTCTTTCTTGCTGTCCGCGGCTTGGGCATTGCTATCTGTCTCGGCAACTGGGGCGGCTGGAGCACTGGCTACCGGTAGTTGGCCTTCCTCGTGGAGAGGCAAGCTAGCCTGGAGAGCAGAAGCCTGCGCGTCTTCAGCAGCGGCCTGGGGCGTAGCCGCCTCTAGACGAGCCAACTGTGGGCTAGCGGGCTGGGCTACCTGAGCGTCGGCAACCAGCCAAGAATCTTCAGTTTTAGCCGCAGTGTCTTGATCGCTGGTAGGCACCAAGGCTGCCTTAGTTGCCTCGAGCTGAGCGTCAACATCACTACCGCTTACAACGAGCTGGTCAAGGGCTGAGTCAGTCAAGCGGTCTTTCGACAGCTCTTCCTGATCGCCTAAGGACAAGGCTTCATCTAGGGTTAGGGTCTCATCCAGTTCCCAAGCCTTCTCTAGCTCGTCTACGGAAAGAGCGTCGCCATTGGGCAACGGACCGCTGGTCGCCCCCAGGTCGCCCCCAACACCTCCGGACAATCCGGTCTTGAGCGCCAAGCGAGAGACGTCGGCGGCGGCGGTCAAATTAGCCATGCCAACGGCAGGCACCCGAATGACCTGGCCAACTCGCAGTACCTCATCGGCAACGATGCCGTTGGCTGCCTTGATGGACTGAACATCGGCCTCGTGCTGGGCAGCAATGCGCCAGAGGCTCTCCCCAGGCTCTACCGTGTGGTAGGCCGATGAGGTTGCCTCTTGGACCGGCACAAGTTTGGTGGCTTGGCCTTGCTCTCGATTGGCGGCGGGCAACACTGTCACGTTAGCGCCGTCGGCAGCCAGGGCCAGCTCGGGTTCGGTGAGCAGAGGAGCAGATGCTCCGAAAGACAGGGCCAAGCCCAGCATGGCTGCTGAAGTTTGCACTCGACGATAACCTCCTGAAGTCTCCGATTGAGCGCCACTCAAACTAGAGGGTAGACATTCAACTTCAGACTCTTTGGGAACTACGCGTTTCAAGGAACGACCTCCTGTAAACCAGCGCTTAACAACCTGTAAAAAGCCTTTCAGTCAGCCGACGGAGGGGTAGCCAGTGGGCGAAAACCCCGTCTTTGCAAGAACTGTAAGGCAAGCTGTTAGCAGAAGAACAACAACGGATCGACAGATTTACGCCTCGGCTAGGTAACAATACCCCGCTTTGGCGGCCTAAGCAAGTTTACATGACTTAACACGAAAAGCAATACCCAGGCTCTCTCTGTCACTTCCCTAAACACTAAGCTCGTGACCGGGAACTTCGCGAGCACAACATAAACGTTTAACCCCAAAAAAAAGTATTTGGCAAGCGTACTACCATCCCCCATAGCCAACCAAACGCGATGGGCATCAGAACTCTTTGGCGGAGAACTGGGGTGGGGTCGTAGAGCCAGGAAAGCCTTGCTATATAAGCCTGGACGCGGGGTTGACGGCGTGTTTTTACAATGCCCTAAACCCCAGCAAACACCCCAAAAACGAGCCGATCGCAGCAGGTTATATAAATTTCTTATCTGGATCGGTCTGATTTTGTATCTCCGGCAACCGCTTATTTTTTGTACGCGTTTTTTTAAGGCAGATTTAAGTTGACAAGGCCCAATCTTGGGGAAAAAGGCCGGCAAATCGGGGTTTAGGCCAGAGTTTAGGCCCCCTTACTGAAGCCGATCG
>DASQNN010000076.1:0-2488 GCA_035644955.1 Nodosilinea sp.
ACGATCGCATTTGACTTCACGTGCTTCACCACTCGCCAGGCAAACAGCATTTCTGCCAGTTCGGCTTCGGTGGGCTGAGCTTCGGTAACAATCTGCCAGGTAGCGGGGTCGTCGCGGTAGGTGTCGGGAGCTTGCAGGAGAAATCCGCCTGCGATCGCATTTACCACCTGCTTTGGCCCGGTCAGCAGATCCTCCAGCACCAGCACCCGCAGGTTCTGCTTTTTGGCCAAAATCTCGCGGGCAGCGCGATCGCACTCCGGGGCTACGATGCATTCTAAAAACGTGCCAGTCAGCTGCTGAGCCGTGTCGGCATCAATGGCGCGGTTGAGCACCACAATGCCGCCAAAGGCCGAGACATCGTCAGCATCATAGGCGCGGCGGTAGGCGGTAGCTAACGTGTCGCCCATCCCAACACCGCAGGGATTCGTATGCTTGAGCACCGCCGCCGCTGGCCGGTCGGCAGGGAACTCCGCAATGATCCGTCGCGCCGCTTCGAGATCGACCAGGTTGTTGTAGCTCAGTTCTTTGCCCTGAAGCTGCTCGGCTCCGGCCCAGCCGGTGGGAGTGGAGCCGGTGCGATACCAGGCGGCCGTCTGGTGGGGGTTTTCACCGTAGCGCAGGGTGGCCTGCTGGCGACCGGTCATGGCCCACTGTTGGGGTAGCGCATCGGCTGCGCTGGTGGACTGGGTCAGGTAAGTAGCGATCGCCTGGTCGTAGCTGGCCGTGTGCCAAAACGCTGCCCGCGCGCACTCCTGGCGAAATGCTAAGGGCACTTGCCCCTCGCTAGCCCGCAGCGCCTCTAGATACGGCCCATACTGCTCGGCACTGCACAGCACCGTCAGGTGGGCGTGGTTCTTGGCCGCCGCCCGCAGCATCGCTGGCCCGCCGATGTCGATGTTCTCGATCGCATCGGCCATGGTGACGCCGTCTTTCGCGATCGTCTGCTCAAAGGGGTAGAGGTTCACCACCACCAAGTCCAGCGGGCGAATACCGTTGTCGGCCAAATCTTTCTGGTCCTCTGGCAAATCTTGCCGCGCCAAAATGCCGCCGTGGATTTTGGGGTGCAGGGTCTTTACTCGCCCGCCGAGGATTTCGGGCGAGCCGGTGTAGTCAGAGACTTTGGTGACGGGGAGGCCTGCCGCTGCAATCGCCTTTGCCGTACCGCCACTGCTGAGCAACTCAAAGCCAAACTCTTCCACCAGAGTTTTAGCCAACTCCACCAGCCCGGTTTTATCCGATACGCTCAACAGTGCCAGGCGCGCCATAGCTCTCCATCCTCGATTTTGCAGACTCCTACTATACCGAAAAAGCCCACCCGCCCCATCGCAGGGCTAAAGCCTCTGAGCTATCTCTCGCCCTCTTATCTATTGCCTGTACCCACTCATCCATCTCCCCTTATGTCACCATATCAATGCCCTCCTTACCGCAGGATGTTTTCCTATTGCTGAATTCAAACCTCGGTGGGCCACTACTATGGGCGGCGATCGTGACGAAACGACTAGAGCTAAAGACCCAGCGACTTGTGCTGCGCCTAGGCACTCAAGCAGACATTCCCGCAATTGTGCAGTACTACCAGGTTAACCGCGCTTACCTAGAACCCTTTGAACCCCAGCGGCCCACCAACTTCTTCACCCATGAATTTTGGAAGACGGTGCTGGTTGCTAGGGAGGGTGACTTTCGTACGGGTTACGGGGTGAAAATGCTGATGTTTCTTCGGGCTGACTCTGACCAGTTAATTGGCACAATCAACCTCAATACCATCGTAAGGGGAGCGCTCCAGGGGGCCACTCTAGGCTATAGTCTCTCGGCCCAGCACCAGGACCAGGGCTACATGACCGAAGCGGGGCAGCGGCTAATTGCCTACGCCTTTGATGAGCTAAACCTGCACCGAATTATGGCCAACTATATGCCCCACAACCACCGCAGCGCCAACGTGCTCAAGCGACTGGGCTTTCAAATTGAAGGCATCGCCCGCGACTATCTATTCATCAACGGCCAGTGGCAAGACCACGTGATGACCAGCTTGGTCAACCCCCATTGGCAGATGCCGGAACCTTAAACTCCTACCATTGAAAATGATTAAACCGGCAATAAAATCAGCATTGTCGTACGGTAAATAGGTTAAATATGTCACCGCCTTGTATTGCTATATCACCGCCCGGCATGGCGATGTCATAGCGTGGATCAAGCACATCCCTCATCGGCATTGCCACGGCAAAGGGTGGATAAGCCTGTCACTGCCTCGTATAGCATCATTCCGCTAACGCTGACTCGCATTGAGGATAGTTAAGCCAACAATGGCCTCAGCATTGTTGTAGCGAATCACAATGTCATCGTCGGTAATTTCGCTATCTTCAGCAGACTGGGGCGGATTGTTAAAGTCAATGTAAAGAACATCAGCCTCCGCGTCATACACCACAAAGAAAGGCTGCTTAGGCAGATCGTGCAGCAGGGGCAAAAATTTGAGGTAAGGCAAGGCTTCTTGATA
>DASQNN010000077.1:0-7234 GCA_035644955.1 Nodosilinea sp.
TCTTGCCCAGGTTTTGAGAATTCTAGAGCCTGACTATAGACAATCCTTTAGACAAATTGCGCTCTTTAGTCAGCTATTGTAGTGATTACGGTTTATGGTCTCGCTCATGTCTTGAGAGTTCTAGAGCCAGACTGTAGACAATCCTTTAGACAAATAGAACGTGCCATGCCGACCTACCGATCCAAAACCTCCACCCATGGACGCAACATGGCCGGGGCCCGCGCCCTCTGGCGTGCCACCGGCATGCAAACCGAAGACTTCGAGAAGCCCATCATTGCGGTTGCCAACTCCTTTACCCAGTTTGTGCCCGGCCACGTGCATCTAAAAGATTTGGGTCAGCTGGTGTGCCGTGAGATCGAAGCCGCCGGTGGCGTCGCCAAAGAATTCAACACCATCGCGGTGGACGACGGCATTGCCATGGGCCACGACGGCATGCTCTACAGCCTGCCCTCGCGGGAGATTATCGCCGATTCGGTTGAGTACATGGCCAACGCCCACTGTGCCGACGCCCTAGTCTGCATTTCCAACTGCGACAAAATTACTCCTGGCATGCTGATGGCGGCGCTGCGGCTCAACATTCCGGCTGTGTTTGTCTCGGGCGGCCCCATGGAAGCGGGCAAAACCAAGCTCTCAGAGCACAAGCTCGACCTGGTAGACGCCATGGTGGTAGCCGCCGACGACAGCATCAGCGACGAGGTGGCCGACGAGTACGAGCGCTCCGCCTGCCCCACCTGTGGCTCGTGCTCGGGCATGTTTACGGCCAACTCCATGAACTGTCTCACCGAGGCCATTGGCCTGTCGCTGCCGGGCAACGGCACTACCCTGGCCACCCACTTCGATCGCAAGGATCTGTTCCTCACCGCGGCCCGCACCATTGTTGACATCACCCGCCGCTACTACGAACAGGGCGACGAGTCGGTGCTGCCCCGCTCGATCGCCAGTTTTGAGGCGTTTGAAAATGCCATGACGCTGGATATCGCCATGGGCGGATCCACCAACACCATTCTGCACCTGCTGGCCGCCGCCCACGAGGCTGAGGTCAACTTTACCCTCACTGACATCGATCGCCTCTCCCGCCAAGTGCCCCAGTTCTGCAAAGTGGCCCCCAACATTCCCGACTACCACGTGGAAGACGTGCACCGGGCGGGCGGCATTCCCGCCATTCTGGGCGAGCTAGACCGGGCCGGGCTGCTGCACAGCGACGTGCCGACGGTACACAGCGCCACGATGAAAGAATCCCTCGATCGCTGGGATGTCAGACGCACCGACGACGCCGCCGTCCATACCTTCTTTAGGGCTGGCCCAGCGGGTATTCCCACCCAGCAGGCGTTTAGCCAATCGACCCGCTGGACATCCCTCGACCTCGATCGCGAAAAGGGCTGCATTCGCAGTGTAGAGCACGCCTACAGCGCCGAGGGTGGCCTGGCGGTGCTCTACGGCAACCTGGCCGAGCGCGGCTGCATTGTAAAAACGGCAGGTGTAGACGAGAGTATTCTTGTGTTTGAGGGCCAAGCGCGCATTTACGAAAGCCAGGATGCGGCGGTCAACGGCATTCTCAAAGACGAGGTGCAGGCGGGCGACGTGGTGATCATTCGCTACGAAGGGCCGAAGGGTGGGCCGGGTATGCAGGAGATGCTCTACCCCACCAGCTACCTAAAATCAAAGGGGCTGGGTAAGGTGTGCGCCCTGCTGACTGATGGCCGCTTTTCGGGCGGTACCTCGGGTCTCTCCATTGGCCATGCTTCGCCAGAGGCAGCGGCGGGCGGCAATATTGCCCTGGTGCGCGACGGCGATCGCGTCTTGATCGACATTCCCAATCGCACCATCAACGTAGACCTAACGGCAGAACAACTAGCCAACCGGCGATTGGAGATGGAGGCGAAGGGCAAAGAGGCCTGGAAACCGGCCCAACCCCGGACGCGGCGGGTAACAGCGGCGCTCAAAGCCTACGCGCTGTTGGCCACCAGCGCCGATCAAGGCGCGGTGCGAAACCTGGAGATGCTCGAGTAGAAAACCGCACAGCCCTGACGCCAGTGACCCATTGGATTCTTTTCAGCGCCCTAGTCGTAGCAAAACGGCTAGGGCGCTGTCTTATCGACCTGCTTTGCTGGCTCTCGAAAAGAATTAATTGACTACATAGAGGATACAGCCGTTGCACTGTTGAATGGACAGGTTAACAGCTAGGAAATAGCTAAACCTATTAAAAAGAGCGAAATAACGGCTATAACCTCAGTACTAAGCGATCGCGCCCCAGGTGCATCTCCCCCCCATTGAGTAGAGAATCCCCCTCTCGCAGCCGATGTTATGTAGTCAAAAAATAATTAACCTTAGGAACATAGGGTGCTAGAGCGCTAGTTGAAAATTAGCCACTATTGCACACCAACTTTTAACATGGAAGTCAATTAATATGAATGACAATAGAGGGATCCATCCCAATCCTGACAACAATCCTGATAGCAATCCTGACCCGATTACTGGAGAGTCGGGTGCTCGCCCTGTGGGCACAGGGGTCGGCGCAGCAGGCGCAGGCACTATTGGCACCGCTGTCGGGGTAGCTGTTGGCGGCCCGATAGGAGGAGTTGTGGGGGCTGTAATCGGCTCTGTGGCAGGCGGATTGTTGGGCAAGGGGGTAGCAGAAACCCTTGATCCTACGGTTGAAGACGACTACTGGCGCCAAAACTACAGCAACCGCCCCTACGTAGAAAGAGACTACACCTACGACGACTATAGCCCCGCCTACCGCACCGGCTATGAGGGCTACTCCACCTACTCTCAGCAGGGTATGTCTTACCAGGATGCCGAACCCCACCTAAGACAGCGCTACGAGCAGGACTATGGCTCTAGCCGACTACATTGGGATAAGGCCAGACACGCCAGCCAAGACGCTTGGTATCGCATAGAAGAGACCAGCGCTAACCGCACAACCGATCGCGATCGTCGTTAAGGCTTTGGCATAGCCGTCTAAGCTGATTAGCCCCGCGATCGCACTTTACTAAGCGCGATCGCGGGGCTAATTTTATTCACTTCATTCCCGCATCTGGGGAAATAATTTTAGCGGAAAATAATCAACCTATAGCCATTGCTAGAACCGTTAGGACCTAACCCATACCCCTAGAGCGGTGGCTATACGCCATTGCGCTGCCCCAGTTTTCAACCATGGCAGAGGCTGATGTCCTAAGCGCAATGGCCATCGCTATACTTAGGCAGGGTAATAATAAAACTTGTCCCTTCGTTCTCTTTGCTTTTAATTTCAATCGTTCCCTGATGGGCTTTGACAATATTCTTTGCCAAAAACAACCCCAGTCCCCAGCCTGACTTATCTTCGGCAGAGATGGTTCGACGAAATTGCTGAAACAAAATCGATTGGGCCTCTGCGGGAATGGGGTCGCCCTCATTGTGGATAACCAGTCTAATTTGTGTGTCAGTCTGCTGCAGGGTGAGGGTAATAGGTGCGTCAGGCGCGCCATACTTAATCGCATTATTGGCTAAGTTTTCAATCACTCGCCGAATTTGCTTGGGGCTGCTATTGCCTTTAATGCCTGCATCCGAAACAACAATAAACCGTTCTCCGTAGGTAAAGTTTAGATCTTCTACGACTTCTCGCAGAAGCTTATCTAAATTACATTCCTCAAATTCGAGCTTTAACCCCTGCCCTGCCCGCAGCCGACTGGCATCCAGCAGGTTTTGAATCATGGCATCCATGCGATCGATCGCACTGATCATTCTGGCGGTGACATCTAAGTAGGCATCGCCGCGATCAAACCGGCGCAAAATGAGCTGGGTTCCCATTTTGACGATGTTAACTGGCCCCCTAAGGTCATGGGTTAGGGTTACCATAAACATTTCTTGAATGTCTCTTAGGGTCTGGGAAAACTGTGACGCCGCATCGTTAACAGCCTGCTCAATGGAATCAATAATAATGTCCCGTTCTCTCGCGTTCAAAGGCGCGTCTTCCTCCAAAACTTGAAAGATGACCTGACGGAGAATGTGATATTCCAGGATGAGTTGACTTATGGAGTAGTCAGCGTAGCCAGCACGTTCATGGCCATGCTGCTTGCCAATGCGGGTTTTTTCGAGTAGGGCAGTGGCGGTTTGGTGAGACGTTCTACAAATTTGAGGAGAGAGTTCGTCAGCCAGGTGGTTTAAGTATAGGGGCAAAGAGTTTTGCAAGACAAGAGAGTTCTGATGCATAGAGGCACTGACTTCATTGCGAGCCCGCACCTCCCATAGCCGCATAATCTTTTGGGAATTCTCTTGCAGAGATTCAGAAACTGTTTTAGACATCCTTATTGTTTCTAGCAAAAATTAGCGGTGAACTGCTGACCTAGCCTAGTATTGATAAATCATCAGCCGCTGAAGCAGCTAAGTTGCGCTTACTTTAGCACCGGTTTTAAAGCGGCTAGGTCACAAAAGAGCGATTTTTTGGTCGCCTACCTTACGTTGATTGCCCACTTGCTAAACATCAATAAGATCGGCAGTAGAGCCATTCACCACTTGTTGAATAAAGATGTCACCGGCAGTTTTACTATCTACCACCTGTCTCCAACGACTGTATTAGCGCCATAAGCAAGGCAACCCGGCAAAACCTTAGGTGCTGGGGCTTAACACCTGGGTGCCTGGGGAGTCAGCAAGGGCCTTTTCGGCGATCGCTTTCAATCGCTGAATGCGATCGTCCGTAGAAGGGTGAGTCATAAACAGCGTCATCATCCCCTCCTTGGACAGGGGGTTGACAATAAACATTGCCGAAAAGGCCGGATTGCCGTGGATAGGCACCTTCTGCCCCATGGCCTCCAGGGTTTCTAAAGCCCGCACCAGCGCCAGGGGATTTTCAGTAATCTCGGCGGCCCCGGCATCGGCGGCGTATTCACGGGTTCTCGAAATAGCCATCCGCAGCAGCCCAGCGGCTAGGGGCGCAATCACCAGCAGAAACAGAATCGCAATGGGGTTATTGCCGCGCCGTCCCCCCAGACGCGAGACCGGAAAGTACAGCGCTCCAAGGGTGAGAATGCGACCCAAAAAGGTCAGCGACCCCGCCAAGGTGCCCGCTACGGCTTGGGTCAGGGTATCTCGGTTGCGCACGTGGGTAAGTTCGTGGGCAATGACGGCGTCGAGTTCGTCGTCGGGCAGCAGGTCGATAATGCCTTTGGTAAGGGCGATCGCCGCGTGGTTGGGGTCGCGCCCGGTGGCAAAGGCATTGGGCGACTCCGAGGGCACCACGTAAAGGGTAGGAGTGGGAATGCCGGCGCGATCGCACAGTTTCTCTAGCCGCTCAAAGAGTTCCGGTGCATCTTCCCGGGGGGTTGGCTCAGCCTTAAAAGCCGCCAGCGCCGCCTTGTCAGAGTAGTACCAGGAGCCAAAGCTGCTTACCGCCGCAAAGCCCAGCCCGTAGTACAGGCCCGTTTCGTTGCCCACCAGCAGATAGCCCGCCAGCACAATAAGCCCGCTGAGCAGTGCCAGCAGCGCCAACGTTTTGAACTGATTAATTGCAGCCATAGAGAACCCCCACGGGGTGTAATATTTGTTTACAGCATCTCAGAATCGGGCGTGGCTGATGTCTATCCCAGGGCAGAAAAGAGGCCCAGCAAATCGTTGCGGGCCGCAAGACTAGACTGAAGCAGTAGGTTATGATCGACCCATCGCAGAGAGCATGGTGCGCCTATGACAACGCTGTTGATCCAGACAGAACACATGCCTCTCAAAGTCAACTTTCCGGCCAGCGCCGAGATGACTGCCGCCGAGTTTTATGACTTTTGTCAGGCAAATCGGGATTTGCGCATCGAGCGGTCGGCTACCGGGGATGTCATCGTCATGCCCCCTGCGTTTTCTGATACAGGCAATCGGAACCTCAGAATTGCCCAGCAGCTGGCCAACTGGGCCGATGCTGACGGCACGGGCGAAGCCTTTGACTCTAGCACTGGGTTTACGCTGCCCAATGGTGCCACTCGCTCCCCCGATGCCCAGACTTTGTGGTGGAGTTGCGGTCTGCCAGCGATGCCCTCAGCAGACTTGAGGCCAAAATGGAAGAATATTTAGCCAATGGTGCGTCTTTGGGGTGGCTAATCGATCGCAAAACACGCCAGATTCATATCTACCGTCCCAATCAAGTACCGGAAGTTTTAGAGCACCCTGACACCGTTTCCGCAGACCCTCAGTTACGTGGCTTTGTATTGCAAATGACCAAAATTTGGTGAATGAGTCTCTTTGAAGGTTTACAAGTCTTATGTTTCGTATCTTTGAAAACGAAGGCTCCTGCGGAGTGTCTATGTCGCTTCAAAATCTCAAAGAACAAGTTACCCGATTGCCGGCTGAAGATCGGCTAGAGCTTGTGAGTATCATCATTCAATCGCTTCAGGGAGAGCCTCAGCTAAATGATTGGCAGTTTTTAGTCGCCCGCCCTCACCCATGGCGGAAACAACTCTCCATCAAAGGGCGCAAGCTGTTAGCTTCTAGCATTTGGCGAGATATGTTGGCAAACGGCATGACATTAGAACAAGCAGCGGACAATTGGGACTTACCACTTGTGGTCATTCAGGAAGCCATTCAATACTGTGAGACCCACCAAGATCTGCTGAGACTTGAAGCAGAAGAAGAGCGCCACCGTTTGCAGGAAAAAGGAGTTTCTCTTGAGCCTAACCCTGCTGCTTGACGAAGATAGTCAGGCAAAATACTTGGTTAGCCTTTTGAAGGCGGCAGGTCATGATGTTCAGACTATTAATGAAGCTGGCATTGGAGGTGCTTCGGATGATGTGGTACTTAACTATGCTGCTCAGCAACGCCGAGTGTTGTTAACCCGAAACTGCAATGATTTTCTAGATTTGCACCAGGCTACGCTCAATCATGCTGGAATATTAGCTGTGTATCAAGACACTGAACCTGCTAAAAACATGAGTTATCGGGCGATCGCAACGGCCATAGGCAATCTCGAAACCTCAGGCGTACCTATGGCAAATCAATTTATCGTGCTGAATCAGTGGAACTATTGAAATTCTCAGCAGTAGCGGTTTAAACCGGCGAATCAACCAGCCCTGGGTGATCGTGGGGGCGAGGGGCGGAGGTATCCCAGAAGAAGCGGCGGTCTGAGTCGGCAATGGGCTTGTCGTTAATGCTGGCTTCGCGGCGGCGCATCAGACCGTTTTCGTCGAACTCCCAGTTTTCGTTGCCGTAGGCGCGGTACCACTGCCCAGCGTCGTCGTGCCACTCGTACTGAAAGCGCACCGCGATGCGGTTGTCGCCA
>DASQNN010000078.1:0-16167 GCA_035644955.1 Nodosilinea sp.
AACATCGACAGCAGCGGCCGCAGAAAGAGCAGCACCGCTATGACCACCCCAAAGGCTGTCAGCGAGTAGACCTGGCTCTTGCTGCCCAGCGAGTCGCCAATGGCCGCCCGACTGGCGCTGCTGCTCACCGGAAAGCCCTGCATCAGCCCCGCCCCCAAATTGGCTACCCCCAGGGCCAGCAGTTCCTGGTTGGCGTCAATGGTGTGGTGGCTGCGGGCCGCCAAAGCTCGGGCGGTCAGCACATTGTCTGAATAGCCCACGATCGCGATGCCCACTGCCGCCGCCAAAATTTGCAGCCCCGCCTGGCGTGAGGCCAGGGGCACCACCGGGTGGGGCAGCCCGGCCGGAATTTCGCCCACTACCCTCACCCCCTGCTGGTCTAGCCCCAGCAGCGCCACCATTGCTGTGACTAGCAGCACCGCCAGCAAGGGCCCCGGCGCTCTGGGAAAGCGAGCCTGCACCGCAAACAAAAACACCAGCACGAAGCTGCCCACCGCTAGCGTTGGCCCATGAACCTGGCCCAGGTGGGTCAAAAACGCTACCAATTGCCCCACCGGCGACTCAGCCTCCGTGGGTACTCCGCTCACCCGGCTGAGCTGCCCGGCAATCATAATCACCGCTACCCCGGTCATGTAGCCAATCAAAATCGGCTTTGACAGCAAATCGGCCAGAAACCCCAGTCGAGCCACGTACCCCACCAGGCAAAGCACACCCACCGCACAGGCCAGCAAAGCGGCCAAAATGGCATAGTCTGTCCCGTAGGCCGCCGCGATCGGCGCCACCGCCACCGCCGTCATCACCGCCGTACTCGACTCTGGCCCTACGGAAAGCTGAGGTGAGGTGCCCAACAGGGCGTATAGCAGCAGCGGGGGCAAAATGGCCCACAGCCCCTGCACTGGGCCAACTCCGGCCAGTTCACCATAGGCCATGCACTGCGGGATTAGATAGGCTGCCACCGTCACACCCGCCAGGCAGTCCTGATGCAGCCAGGCAGTAGGGTAGCGACGCAGACGCTCTAAACCCGGTAGCAGGGTAGAGCGGGACGGATGTTTTGGTCTTGCGGTCAATGGAGTTCTCTAGGCGGAAATCAGTAAAAACACAAAAGCATAGGCGGTCTAGCCGCCGTTTGCCACAGCAACCTCGGTGCAACTCTATCTACACCATAGTAACTACACCATAGTAAGGCACCCCGTAGTAAGGCACACCCAGTAAGGCTTATCTATCGGCCGAGTTGATGTTGCCTAAGGAGAAAGCTTAGGGAGAGGGCCATCACTACAGAGCGAATGAACAACGTGGCAAAAAAGCTATGCCTATTGAAGAAATACGGGTCCTTCCATCGACCGATGAAGAGAGCGGCTCAGTTCTTTATTCTGATACCAATGACGAAATAAAGGAGGCTTAATTATGCCTTTACATCACCTCAAAGATTTTTACCCCAACTATCGCGAGACTCTGGCTGATGGCCAGATGAAGCACATCGATTCTTACTCTGTCTATGCTCAAGGCGACGACCGAGTAGGCACCGCTAAAGATCTACTAGTAGATGATTCTGGCCGCTTTCGCTATCTGGTTGTCGACACCGGGCCGTGGATCTTCGGCAAAAGTGTGTTGCTGCCCATTGGCCTAGCTAAGTTTGACTATAGCCAAGACCGCATTTATGTAAGCGGCCTTTCTAAAGAGCAGGTTGAGCATCTGCCTGAGTACAAAGAAGACACGGTTGTGGACGACGGTTACGAGAACCAGGTGCGAGGGCAGTATCAGCCTATCGCTCAAGGCCGTTCCAACCGTCAATTCTTGGGCAACGCCTATGATGCGCCCAACGATGCTAACCGCATGAATCCGTTAGAGGCAAGCACGCTAGATACGACTGCACAGCGTACTCGCTCTGTTGAATCTGTTGACAACGTGGCTCAAGCCGGCGTTGGTAGTGCTAATGTCTACGATTACGATCGCGAACCCAGCTACTACGGTCTAAGCGAAGACGATAATCACGGTCCTCTGCGTCTGTACGAAGAGCGCCTGCAAACTCACCGCAGCCACAATAAAGTGGGTGAAGTCAGTGTTGGTAAGCGAGTTGTCTCTGAAACCGCTGAAATTGCTGAACCTATCAGCAAAGAGCGCGTTGTCATCGAACGGAAAGCTGTCACCGATCAAGCTGCCGTTGGTACCGATCACGTCTTTGAGGACCAAGAAGTAGCGCGGATGGAAGTCTACGAAGACGAAGTCAGCGTTGAAAAGCAGGCTTTCGTTCGCGAAGAAGTGAACGTTCGCAAAGAGACCGACGAAGAAACCGTGCGCATGCGCGAACAGGTTCGTCGTGAGGAGCTAGATGTTAAAACCGACGGCAATCCTCGCCTGAATCAGTGATGTCTTGGTGAGCTGGTCTTATAGCCTGGCCTTATAGCCAGGCTTGGGCCAACGTTCTGACCTGAGTTAGGAAACGGATGGGGCATAGCTAGGCTATGCCCCGTCTATAGCAGTTTTAACCATAATCGTTTTATATATTCGTTGCCTCCATGTCTACAACTCAATTAGTTGATAGTTCTGTATTCGATCGCGCCGGCTACCTCATTGGCAAGGTGATTCGCGTAGAGCCGCTGACCGAAGGCGATTTTTCGCTTGTAGTAGGGCTAGTGGGTGACAACAATGGTGGCGGCGAAGTCATTATTGACAACAGCCATATACATGATCTCGATTCTAAAGAAAAAATTATTCACGTCGATGTAGATTATCAAAAGTTTAACCCCGATGCAGGCAGCAGCATTCAGCTGGTTGAAGAACGGCTGGTGGTTAACCGCAAGCGCGTTAAAGTGGGCGAGGTTAGCATTCGCAGGGTAATTGAAACTGAAATAATACAAGTGCCTATTCAGCGCGAAAAGCTAATCATCGAAAGAATTGGCAGTGGTGAACCTCCGGTAGAGGTTAGCCTGGGAGAAACGCGAATTCAGGGTTATGACATCGCCGCTCACCCTGCCGTTGCTAACGCCGTCGCTACCGAGGCTCAGGATGCAACCGCCCACGGCAATTTTGAGACCATTCAAGACACGATTCATTTTCTTAGCGCCGCCGCTGAGCGGTCTGACTATAACTGTGAAAAGGTTCGGGTAGCCATTATCCTCAACGGCGATACGGGGCTGAAGGGAACGGTCTATGACTTTGAAACCCCCCAAATGGCGATCGAAAAACTTTCCCGACTGGAAAAAATCCTGTTGAGTCAGTGCAGCAATGTTCGCCTAGAACTGTTCTTAAAAGATCGCTCCATGGTGAAAACCTACCAAGACTGGATCGCTCAGTACGCCCTTCCCTAGCGCCTCTTAGCCGTTCTACTGGAATGGGTTTGGTGAGGGGTTGTACAGCAATGGTTTAGCTCGCGCTCAGGTCCAGGCTGTTGTAAAGGCTCATGGATTTTTCAACGCCGTCGAGCAGAGCTTTTTCTAAGGCGCGCAGGGTCGTATCTGCCACCGCATCCATCGTACTGCGCTCGGCTTTAGAAAAATTGCCCAGCACGTGGGACACAACCGCTTTGTCGGAGTCGCCAGCGCGATCGCCCGCCCCAATGCCAATCCGCAGGCGTGGAAAGTCCTGGGTGCCCAGGTGCGCGATTGCCGACTTCATGCCGTTGTGCCCCCCCGCCGACCCCGACAGCCGCAGCCGCAGCCGTCCCACCGGTAAGTCCATATCGTCGTAGACCACCAGCACCTGAACTGGCTCTAACTTCAGCCAGTCTAGGGCCGCCCGTATCGACTGGCCCGATCGGTTCATGTAAGTGAGGGGCTTCAGCAAATACACCTTTTGCCGATGGGGTCCCAGCCCGGCCCCATACTCTGCCTGGAACCGCCGCTCCTCTTTAAGCGAGATGCCCCAGGCCTTAGAGAGGCGATCGACCACCTCAAAACCGATGTTGTGGCGGGTGCCCGCGTACTTAGCCCCAGGGTTGCCCAACCCCACAATCAGGCAGGGCAACGGGGGCAATGCTGCTTCAGTCATAGCTCAACGACCCCTGGTCCTACGCGGGGGAATCGGTCTCAGCCGGCTCGACCTTGGCGGCGGCCTCGGGACCGCTGCCGCTGGTGGCGCTTACCTCCAGGGGAGCCTCAGCCACCTCGGCTTCTGCCGCTGCAGGTTCGGGCGCAGCTGTGGAGGCAGGTTCGGGCGGCGTTAACACCTTGTGCGCATCCGGCTCTAGGGTGGCCTTCATGGGTGCGGCCACGGCTTTTTCAATCTGCTGGGCCTCTTTCTTAAACTCTTCCTCAAACTCCCGCGAGGCATCTTGGAAACCCTTCAGGGCCTTGCCCATGCTGCGGCCGATTTCGGGCAGCTTTTTGGGGCCAAACACCAGCAGCGCCAGCACCAAAATCAGCGCCATCTCTGGCAAACCTACACCAAAAACGTTCATTGGCTAACTCCTGCGGGCAATCGTGAACTACGGCTGTCCATTGTCTATGCTGTGCATCAAACGGCAAAAGAGGCTGGGTAGTCAAGGGTCTACGCCAGCCTCAGACAGGTAAATTCTGGATTCTAGATCCAGACTAGATCCAATTTTTAGTCGTTGTGGTCAATGCTAAGCCCTGGAAGGCTCGGCATCTCAAATCCCTAGAGACCCCCAGACACCCCCTAAAGACCTACGCTGCGCCAGTCAACATCAAAGCTTTCTAGCACGATGGAAGAATTGTAAAGCTGCAAGATAATCAGCAAAAACACGAAGAACAGACCGATGAAAACCGCCATCAGAGGGGTAGTGCCCCAACCGGGAGCCACCTTGCCGTACTCAGAATTGAGGGGCTTCAACACGTCTCCTAACCAAGTCCGTTGTGCCATGGATCCTTCCACAATCAACACTTTATAGTTCGTAATATTATAGGATGGAGTGGTTTCTTATTCTCATAAACCCTATGGAACCTGCAACAGTTCTTATCATTTCTGTCGCCACTGTGTTGGTCGCCGTCACTGGTTACTCAGTCTACATGTCTTTTGGGCCGCCCTCCAAGCAGCTGGCCGACCCCTTCGACGATCACGAAGACTAGAGCTTCTCACCGGGTATGGCTGCCGTCGGCAAGGCGGCCCAAAAACCAGGTTTTGTTGGGCCAGCCCATTGATTCAGTGGGTTTCTAATGTTACGATTAGAAACCTGTGGATTCAGTTTGGCTATTTGTCACTTGGCTGTTTCGTCACAACCTAATTGTTCAATCCTTTCAATCTTACGATTGTTGCTCAAACCCTATGATTAAGCTTCGACTCAAGCGTTTCGGTAAAAAGCGGGAAGTCAGCTACCGCATTGTAGCCATCAATAGCGATGCCCGCCGCGACGGGCGGCCCCTAGAAGAAGTGGGTTTCTACAACCCCCGCACCGACGAAACTCGGCTCGACGTGCCCGCTATTACACGTCGGTTAGAGCAGGGTGCGCAGCCCACCCAGACGGTGCGGCACATTCTCGAAAAAGCTAACCTGCTTGAGAAGCCTAAGACTAGCTTCAAGACCGAAGCTAAGGCCGAAGCCTAGGTCATGCACTGTTTTTAGCCCCCACCCCCGACATGGATAGCCCTGATTTTCCAGGACTGGTTCGGTTTTTGGTAGAGCCTTTTTTAGACTCACCCGACTCACTGCGCATTGACTGCGAAGAAAACGCAGTGCAGGCCAAGGTGTGGATCAGAATTGCCTTTAAGGGCGATGAGCGGGGCAAGGTGTTTGGTCGGGGCGGGCGAAATATTCAGGCCATTCGCACCATTGTGCGTGCTACAGCGGCGCTGTCGGGGTGGTCGGCCTACGTAGATGTCTATGGTGCCTCTGAGCAAGACAGTGGCTCTAGTGGCTCTGATCAAAGGCCGCGCCACAGTTCGCAGCGTTCCTCAAGCAAACCAAAGCCCCAGCTTCGCCCCAAGCCCTAGGACGCTAAGCCCTAGGACGCTTTTTTTGCAGGCCTGAATTGTCCTGACAACTGGTTTAGATGTCTTCTCCCCTGCAGATTGAATTGCCCAGCCTGGAGGGTGCCCTCGCCCTAGCTGGCTATCGAGACGAAAACCTTAAACTCCTGGCCAGCCAAACTGGGGCTTCTCTAGTGCTGCGCGGCCAGGAGTTATTTGTTTCGGGTACAGAGAATGGCGTTGCCCTGGCTCAGCGCCTGGTGCAGGCCCTAGAGCCCCTGTGGGGCCAAGGGCAACCGGTGACCAGCGCCGACATCATGACCGCCCGCCACGCCCTCGACACCGATCGCACCGACGAGCTGCAGGCCATTCATCAGGACGTGGTAGCCCGCACCCGTCGAGGGGAAGTGGTGCGGGCCAAAACCTTTCGCCAAAAGCAGTACGTTAAGGCCCTGCGGAGCCAGGACATGGTGTTTTGCATTGGCCCGGCGGGTACCGGCAAAACTTTTTTAGCCACCCTGGTCGGCATGCAGGCCCTGCTCAACAACGAGTTTGAGCGCCTGATTCTCACTCGCCCGGCGGTAGAAGCGGGGGAACGGCTGGGCTTTTTGCCCGGCGACCTGCAGCAAAAGGTAAACCCCTACCTGCGCCCCCTCTACGATGCGCTCCACGAGCTGGTTGACCCCGAGAAAATTGCCAACCTGATGGAGCGGGGCATTATCGAAGTTGCCCCCCTGGCCTATATGCGGGGCCGCACCCTCAACAATGCCTTTGTGATTATGGATGAGGCCCAAAACACCACCCCGGCCCAGATGAAGATGGTGCTGACTCGGCTGGGCTTTAAGTCGCGCATGGTGGTGACGGGCGATGTAACCCAGACCGACCTGCCCGCCGATCAAACCTCGGGGCTGGCGGTAGCCCAGACCATTTTGAATGGGGTAGATGGCATTGCCTTTTGCCAGCTCAACCAGGCGGATGTGGTGCGTCACCCGCTGGTGCAGCGGATTGTGGCGGCCTATGAGACCTTTGAAGCCAAGCCCAAGCGTGCAGTCAAGCCCTAGCGGTCAAGCGTTTTAACCCCCCTTGGACAGATATGTCCCACTGGGGGCTTCGATAGGATGGCCTCGTCAGAGGGGCGGATGAGAAGGGCGAAGGGTTAGCTATCGCTGGTGCCCAGCACTCTGACGGCAGCACTATCAGAGGTAACGGTATGACGGCGGAAGCGCAACGACTAGCGGCCGATCGTGATCGCACGTCTTACTGGAAACGCTGGGGGCCTTACCTGAGTGAGCGCCAGTGGGGCACAGTGCGAGAAGACTACAGCCCCGATGGCTCGGCCTGGGACTACTTTCCCCACGACCAAGCGCGATCGCGGGCCTACCGCTGGGGCGAGGACGGCCTTGGCGGCATCTCCGACAACCACCAGCAGTTGTGTTGTGTTTTGCGATCGCCCTGTGGAACGGGACAACAGTGCGGGCATTGGGGCCAACCCCAGACGGGCTAGACGGGCTAGACGGGCTTGGTGGCCACCCTGATTCGCAGCTGCACCCCGATGGCCGAGGCGAAACGCAGCCAGGGTCATTTGGTCGTCTCGCCAGAGCAAGATAGGGTGTCCCGGTGATAGACCAGAGCAGGCAAAGGCTATAGCGGCGATCGCCGAGACGGGCTGGTGGGCAGTGCCTACCCTACGGGCTGGGGGTGTGGCTAAACCGTGGCAAACTCAGGTGTAGCGGGGGTCTCGGCGCCGGCCAGGGGCACCGCAGCGTAGACTTCGGCAGAATTATTTGGGCTTTCGATCAGCTTCACCTTGTGCAGGCTGGCCCCAAGGGCTGCGATCGGGCCTTGGAGCAGGTCGCGGATGTGGACGGCGATGTTTTCGGCGGTGGGCACCACCTCGGCGAAGTAGGGGATGTCTTTGTTGAGGAAGGTGTGGTCGAAGGGTTCGACCACATGCTCGTCGATCGCGGCCTGGAGGGCGGCCAGATCCACCAGCATGCCGGTGCGGGGGTCGATCTGGCCCTTGACGGTGACCTCTAGGTGGTAGTTGTGGCCGTGGCCGTGGGGGCGGGCGCACTTGCCGTAGATCTCGCAGTTTTCTTCGTAGCTGAGCCGGGGCGAGGCGAGACGGTGGGCGGCGCTGAAGTGGGTGCTGATGGTGAGAAAAGCTTCCATGGCATTACCTGAATAGTCGGACCAGAGTTCGGGGTGTTCAAACAGCTGAATGTTGACAATGGGCAGATGGGGGGCGAGGCGGTCCCAAATGGCCTTGGCAATGAATTCTGTCGTGGGCAGCGTCTGCTCAAACTCGGGCCAGACGTTGTTGAGGTAGGAGAAGTCAAGCTGGGCCGTGACTTCTCGCTTAATCACGTGCTTCACGTCGGAGAGGTTGAGCACCATGCCGTACTCGTCGAGATCGCCCTCCATGGCGACGTAGAGCACGTAGTTATGGCCGTGGCCGGGAAAGTTAATGCAGGGGCCAAACCGCTGGGCGTTTTCGGCGTCGCTGAGCTCGGGCAGCCAGTAGCGATGGCTGGCAGAAAACTGCGCCCGACGATTAATGATGCATTTCATAGAGCTTGAGAACTCCCCAGGGGTTTGGGCGGCGATGGTCACTTAAAGCGATGGTTACGTTAAGCAACCGTTACATAACCAGGATAGTTTAAATCGCTGGCCTTTGAGAGCTGGAGGCCCGAGCCGGCCAGAAAACCCAGAAAAGTAAAGATTTGCGGCGGCGCGATCGCCCCGCTTTTGGCTCAATCCCTTGCCCAGTCAGCTCTTTCTTCAGACAGATATTGGCCGAAAACTAAATGCCATGACTTGCTGACATCTCAAGTATTCGGTAAAATTGAATACAGAAAGTAAGTTGACGTTCATCTGAGGCCCTAGGGGGTTCGTTCTATCTCTGCGGAGAGGAACTGCCCTAAATGCCCTAGACGGAAGTAAGGAGACTGGCTCCTGAAGGAACGCACCCTGCTTAGGCAGTTTGTTAAATCCTTTGTCAACAGGAGGCGTTACATGAAACTTTGCTATCGCGGCGTAGAGTACGATTACAATCCGCCTTCTTTAGAAGTGCGAGAGAGTGAGCTAACCGGGCGTTATCGGGGTCGTGCTCTAAACTTTTCCTACGTAAGTCACGTGCCGGTGCCCCAGCCCGTTGCCAATTATACCTACCGTGGGGTCGGGTATAGCACCAATGCCCAAGGACAGGTACAGCCCGTAGTGGCGGTTCCTCTGCGTGAGCCAGTGTTTCAGGCGGGGCGAGTGGCATCTGGTACGGGGTTGCAGGCCCGACGTCACCTCCTGCGGGAAGCGGCTGAAGCCCATCGCGTCAACGTACAGCGATCGATTCAGCACCGCATTGAGGTAGCTCGTGCCCAGGGCAACGACCGGCTTTTGCAGCAGCTCGAAGAAGAGCTGCACCAAGTGGCTTAGGCTTGGCGCGTTGACTCAGCTTTGTGCTGTAGCTGGAGCAGTAAGGGGCATTCCTAAGGGGATGCCCTTTTTTTGTGGGCTGGGGTTTTAGCGGCCGATTGCCCTCAGGGCCGGTCCTTGGCGATCGCGCCTGTAGTTCCCTGGGCCGCAGCCAAGTAATCCTGTGGGGCCAGCCACAGCATGAGTCCCCGCTTGCCCGCCGACACGGCCACGGTGTCGAAGGTCAAAATCGATTCATCCACATAGACCGGGTAGGCTTTTTTGGTGCCTAGGGCGGTGACGCCGCCGCGAATGTAGCCGGTGAGAGCCTGCACCTCTTTAAGGGGCACGGTGTCGATTTTGCGATCGCCCGCCAGCACCGCCAGTGCCTTGAGATCGAGCTGGGCGCTGCCGGGGATGACGGCGAGACAGACGCCCGTGCGATCGCCCCTGGCCACCAGGGTCTTAAACACCTGTTCGGTTGGCAAGCCCAATTTTTCCGCCGTGCTCTCGGCAGCCAGGTCATCGGGGTCTACCTCGTACTCCAGCAGCTGGTAGGGTAGCTTGAGGCGATCGAGGATGCGGGCGGCGTTGGTTTTGCTCACGGGGCGACGACAGAACTCTGAGTCAAAGAACGTTTAATCTTCAATATCCCCCAATTCAACAAGATAGCCCTGTAGGGGCAGATGCCATTTGCCCTGCCAACCTGGGTTAATCCAGACAAAGATCCGTTTACGCCAATCTAAAGCCCTCCGCCGTTTCCCAGGGAGAGAAATGACGGAGGGCTTTAGATCAACTAGATGATTGCCCTATTAAAGGACCCGGAAGGCTTAAATCCAGGGGTGAATCAAGCATTCCGCAGTCCTCGCACGGGCAAACAACCGTTTGCCCCTACTTGATGAACAGCATCTCCTGGTAAGTAGGCAGGGGCCAGAGGTCATCGGCCACCTCACCTTCTAACGCATCGGCGTACTCGCGCACCTGGTCCATCCGGGGGCGCACGGTTTGGGCACAGAACTGCATGTGCTCTTCCACCGACATGAAGTGTTTGGTCATCATGTCTTCTAGCTCAACCACTGAAGCCATCATTGACTTAGTGAGGTCTGCCACTTTGACCACGCTGTCTTTGCCAAACTCAATGCCAAGACCATTGAGGCTGTCGATGGTCTTGGTCAGCTCACCCATATAGCGCATGGCGGCGGGGTAAATGATGGTCTTGGCCATGCTGATCACCAGCTTGGCTTCGACCTCAATGTGCTGAATGTACTGCTCGGAGTAGGCTTCAAAGCGGCTGCCCAACTCCACCGGGGTGAGTACCTTTTCTTTGCTAAACAGGTCTTCGATGTACTGCTCCCGCAGTACGGGTAGAGCATCGGCGGTGGTGCGCAGGTTGAGCAGTCCCCGCTCGTTAACGGCCATTTCGTGCCACTCCGACGAGTAGCCGTTGCCGTTAAAGACCACGGCCCCGTGGTCGCGAATGATTTCACGCAGAATGTCGTGAACCGCCACGCTGAGCTCGACGCTCTCTCCAAGCTTGGCCTCTAGCTGGTCGGCCACCCAGTCTAGGGAGTCGGCCAGAATGGTGTTCATCGCCACCAGCGGCCCGGCTACAGACTGGCCCGAACCCACGGCGCGAAACTCGAAACGGTTGCCGGTAAAAGCAAAGGGCGAGGTGCGGTTGCGATCGCCCGCATCTTTGGTAAATTTCGGCAAGGTGGCTACGCCCAAATCCATCTCGCCTTTGCTCTGGGAGCCGGTGACTTCCCCCGAGGCGATTTGGTCAAACACATCTTGCAGCTGGCTGCCCAGATAGATCGAGATAATTGCCGGCGGCGCTTCGTTGGCCCCCAGCCGGTGGTCGTTGCTGGCGCTGGCAATCACCGCCCGCATCAGCGGCCCATACTTGTGCATGCCGCGAATCACCGCGCCGCAGAACATCAGAAACTGCGCGTTGGAATGGGGGGTATCGCCGGGGTCGAGCAGGTTGCCCTGGGTGGCGTTGCCCACCGACCAGTTGACGTGCTTGCCCGAGCCGTTGATGCCCGCAAAGGGCTTTTCGTGGAGCAGGCAGACAAAGCCGTGCTTTTTGGCGGTGTTGCGCAGCACGGTCATGATCAGCTGCTGGTGGTCGCTGGCCACGTTGGCCGCTTCAAAGAAGGGAGCGATTTCAAACTGGCCGGGGGCCACTTCGTTGTGGCGGGTTTTGGCCGGAATGCCCAGGCGGTAGAGCTTTTCCTCCACATCCTGCATGAAGATCTGGACTCGCTCGGGAATAGCCCCGAAGTAGTGGTCGTCAAACTGCTGCCCCTTGGCGGGAGCTTTGCCAAACAGGGTGCGGCCCGCCAGCAGCAGGTCCGGGCGCACGCTGGCAAAGCTGGCATCGACTAGAAAGTACTCCTGCTCAGCGCCGCAGCTGGAGTTGACCGGGGCCACTTCGCTGTGGCCCAGCAGCTTGAGCACCCGGGTGGCGGCCTTACTCATGGCGGCGTTGGAGCGCAGCAGGGGGGTTTTCTTGTCCAGCGCTTCCCCAGTCCACGACACAAACACAGTGGGAATGCAGAGGGTGACGCCGTTTTCAGTCTCCATCACGAAGGCGGGGCTGGTCACATCCCAGGCGGTGTAGCCCCGGGCCTCAAAGGTGGAGCGAATGCCGCCGTTGGGGAAGCTGGAACCATCGGGCTCGCCCTGCACCAGCACTTTGCCGGAAAATTCTGAAATCACCGATCCATCGCTCTGCACCGAGATGAAGCCGTCGTGCTTTTCGGCGGTGGCGTTGGTCAGTGGATAGAACATGTGGGAGTAGTAAAGCGCCCCCTTGGAGATGGCCCAGTCTTTCATGGCCACGGCCACCACATCGGCCACCGATACATCCAGCGGTGCCCCGGAAGTGATAGTCTTTTGCAGCGACTTGAATACCGACTTGGGCAGGCACTCCTGCATTTTGCTCAGGCTAAAGACATCCTTGGCCCAGAGGTCTTCGAGCCGCCCTGGGGTACTCACCGGCACCTTAGGACGGCAGGCAATGCTGGCAATGGCCTGGGCACGCAATCCGTTTCCACTCATAGAAATCTCCTGGATTAAATGGGAAAGTAAGCAACTTTTGGCTGGCTCAGGGCTAAGCAGCGACCCAGCTTAGCTCAACCATACTAGGGGGAGATTATCCCCGTCCAAATAGAAAGGGCTAGGGGAACTCTTCACGGGGCGACGGCCAAATGCCGGCTTTAAAGGGGCGATCGCAGTAGTCTGCTTGACTAGAAAAGCCTGAGGGGCTTAACTTTAGGCTCCTTTGAAAAACCACACTGTAGCACCAGAAACTGGCAACCCCTTGACGGGAAATTTCTGACTACAATGCTTATTGTCTTAGCGGCCTAAAAGAACCCCCCAGACAAACATGAATACCTCAGCCTTGCTTAGGTCAGAATGCTTGCCCGCCCAGGTCCACAATCCTGAGGGCAACTCGCCATCCCTGCCTCAAACGAATTCTGAAGGGTAAAACCTTAACAACTCAAACAGAGACTACAGAAAGACAGCGCACCATTTGTGAAAGACCGTCACCATCGCCGGTTAGGTATTACAGGTTCATCCAAACATCTCCGGGTTTAAGCAACGACCAAGTTTAACCCCTAGAGAAATTTTCACTCTGGATAGTAAGGGCAAAGGTGGGTGACTTTTGTAGCCATAAATACCTTTACTGGTTAATTCGGTGTCTTTAAAGATTGCTCACAAAGGCGGGCTCAGCCCCTCAGTGGCGGGTTTGTTGGGGCTGGGCACCCCTTTCAGAACCGCTGTGGGTCAAAATAGATGAACGTCCATGTAAACCCCCACCGACCGAGCACGACTATGCCGCGCATTCGAGACATTTTGCAGGCTGGCGAACCGGGCCAGAGCACCACCATCCAGGGCTGGGTACGCACCAAGCGCGAAGGCAAGGGCGTCACCTTTGTAGATGTGAACGATGGCTCGTCGATGGCGGGGCTGCAGGTGGTGCTCAACGCTGACATGGCGCGCTACGACACGGTGGTCAAAGACCTCACCACCGGTTCCTCAGTCGAAATTGGTGGCCAGCTTGTGGAGTCGCCGGGTAAAGGTCAGCGGGTCGAGCTCCAGGCCAATTCAATCACGGTGTTCGGTACGGCCGATGGGGAGACCTATCCGCTGCAGAAAAAACGCCACTCGTTTGAGTATTTGCGGACGCTGGGCCACCTCAGGTCGCGCACCAATACCCTGGGGGCAGTATTTCGCGTGCGCAACGCCTGTGCCCAGGCAATTCACCAGTTTTTTCGCGATCGCAACTTTCTCTGGATTCACACCCCCATCATCACCGCCAGCGACTGCGAGGGCGCGGGCGAAATGTTTGCCGTCACGGGTTTGAATTTAGCGAATCCCCCCAAAACTAAAGACGGTGCAGTGGACTACAGCCAGGATTTCTTTGGCAAGCCCGCTTACCTCACCGTCAGCGGCCAGCTCGAAGCCGAAATTATGGCCATGGCCTTTACCGATGTCTACACCTTTGGCCCCACCTTCCGGGCCGAAAACTCCAACACCTCCCGCCACCTGGCCGAGTTCTGGATGGTGGAGCCGGAAAAAGCCTTTTGTGACCTGGTCGGCAACATGGATCTGGCGGAAGAATTCCTCAAGTACATCTTCCGCTCGGTGTTGGAGCATTGCCCCGAGGATATGGAATTTTTCAACGATCGCATCGACAACACAGTGCTGGCTACCGCCGACAACATTATCAACAACACCTTTGAGCGCATTACCTACACCGACGCGGTGAAGCTGCTGGAGAAAGCCGACAAAACCTTCGAGTTCCCGGTCGAGTGGGGTATCGACCTGCAGTCGGAGCACGAGCGCTACCTGGCGGAAGACCTGTTCAAAAAGCCCACCATCGTCACCGACTACCCCACCGGCATCAAAGCCTTCTACATGCGCCTCAATGACGGCGGCGAGACCGTGGCGGCAATGGACGTGCTGGCCCCCAAGGTGGGCGAAATCATCGGCGGTTCCCAGCGGGAAGAGCGGCTCGACGTGCTAGAGCGCCGCATTCAAGCGGCGGGTTTGCCCCTAGAAGACTACTGGTGGTACCTGGACCTGCGCCGCTTTGGCACCGTGCCCCACGCCGGTTTTGGTCTTGGCTTTGAGCGCCTGGTGCAGTTCATAACCGGCATGGGCAACATCCGCGATGTCATCCCCTTTCCCCGCACCCCCGACAGCATCGAGTTTTAGGAGAATCCCATGCGTGAAGTGACTATTGTCAGCGTAACGGGCGACAGGCAGCTGGAAATTCCTCCTGAGGTACAGGCACAGCTCACCCCGGGGGACGAATACCTGATCTGGGCAACGGACGACGCCATCACATTTAAGAAAATTCAGAAGCCTCTCCGGTTTGATGAGCTGCAAAAAAGGATTGATGACCTAGAACCGGACCCCGAAGACATGAGCCTGGAAAAAATTAGTGCTTTAGTAAAAGAAGTGCGACAGCAGATGAAATCAGAGATACCCGCTGCCGAATGAAGGTCGTTATTGACACCAGCGTTTGGGTATCAGGCTTGCTGTGGAGAGGTACGCCCAATCAAATCCTTCAAAAAGTTCGTCAGGGTATCCTTCAAGCCCTAGTCACGAAACCTCTTTTGAATGAAATTGCCAGGACACTAACCTATCCGAAGCTACAGGGTAAGCTCCAGCAGCTTCACGAAACGCCCGACACCCTGCTAATAGTGGTGCAGGAATTAACCCAGCCCTGTGTTCCAGTGCGGTTGATTGAGCCTGGTCTTAGAGATTTAGAAGATTTGGTGGTGTTGGAAGCTGCGGTTGGAGGGGAGGCAGAGGGAATTGTAACTGGCGATCGCGATTTGCTGGTTTTGGTTGAATTTTCAGGTATACCTATCCTGTCGCCCCAAGATTTCCTTCAGATTTACTTTCCTTAGGAGGAAGAGATTCGACAACCCAATCAAAACGGCTAAACAGCTACATCATCTCTTTAAAACACCAGAACTAGCTCCACTTGCCAATCGTCGCTATCACGCACAATCTGGATGTCGCGGATGAATTCGCGGAAGAAAAATCTCCGCTCGGATTCAGAGAGATCGAGCCAAAACTGCGGAATTGACACCGACTGGGACAGCTCTTGCAGGTTGACAGGGGGCAGCTGCGCGAGCTGCTGGTGCAGGGTAGAGATTTCGCCGCGCAGCTTGTAGCGACGCAAGGCGGCGGTTTCGCTGTCGAGAATGCCCGATTCTTCCAGATCGGGGAGCTGGGCCAAGACAGCTTCTTTAGCCTCAATCTCTGTTTGCAACCGGGTACCAGGGGCTGGTGCCCCAGCCGGAATTTTGGCAGTAAACTGGGCCACGGCCTGGGGTAACACCCGGCAAATCTCGGCCACAATGCGCTGCAGGGCGTCGTCGTAGGGGATGGCTTTGCAGCGGGGAGTTTGGGGGCAGCCGCTGGGCCTGAGGTAGAGGTAGCTTTTGGCTTGACCTCTAGGCGTAGTTTTGGAGATAGTCAGGGATTGGCCGCAGGTTTGGCACGTGACGAGGCCCGCCAGCGATCGCGGTGCCCCTGCCGTCCGGGGCGGCAGCGGTCGATTGCGGCGCAGCAGACGATCGATCTGGGCGGCCTCGTCGCGGCTGATGATGGCGGCGTGGGTGTCGCGCAGGGTGTTGCCATCCTGGTATTGCAGGTCGCCCCGGTAGACCGGGTGGGTGAGCCAGCGCCGCCCAGTCGATGCCGAAATGCGCTTGCCAAAGCGGGTTTCAATAAACCGCACCGCCCCCCGCAGCGAGCCATAGAGCAAAAATTCATTCACAAAGGCGGTGACCACCGGGGCCGTGGCGCGATCGATCAGGTAACGACCCTGGCCGCGACGGTAGCCGTAGGGCGGCTTGCCGGGGGGTGG
>DASQNN010000079.1:0-2055 GCA_035644955.1 Nodosilinea sp.
TGGCGACAACCGCATCGCGGTGCGCTTTCAGTACGAGTGGCACGACGACGCTGGGCAGTGGTACCGCGCCTACGGCAACGAAAACTGGGAGTTCGACGAAAACGGTCTGATGCGCCGCCGCGAAGCCAGCATTAACGACAAACCGATCGCAGATTCAGACCGCCGCTTCTTCTGGGATACCTCCGCCCCTCGCCCCCACGATCACCCAGGGTTGATTGATTCGCCGGTTTGAGAAAAATATGTTGATGGGCCCCTGATCACGCCAGGGGCGTTAGGCAGAGCCCTATTATTCTCCTTCAGCGGCTAATCTGAGTACCCCCGCCCGTGTTTCCTCGCTGACCCGAAAACCCAGCTGTTTTAGAGAATCTATAACAGGCCCAACTCGATCAATCAACCCAGACTGCTTAGCCTTCAGCAAAATACCCAGCGTGCCAGTGAATCGAATATTCAGGCGCTTTGCATACTGCCTAGCTAAGCCATCATCTAGCAGTGCTAGAGAGTTTGGCCAATTCATCGACAGCGATAAAACCTCTCGTTCTCCCCGTCCCAGCCCTGGTATTTGAGGTACCAATCTCTGTTCCCCGATGGAAATCAGCTGAATCCACGCATAGTCACTTGTGTGGGGCAGTAAAATGCCGAGTTTTCGGCCCTCGTCTAACTCATTCTTCACGGCATTAGGAATTGCCAAGTTTTCATATAAACTTGGCAACAGCCGGAAGTGGTTGCTCTGAAATAGGTAATGTATTACTGAGGTATCGGCAATGACCTCAGGCATTAGCCAAGTCTTCAGTCAGCTCAGCTTCGGTCAGGTTAAAAGTGTTAACACCATAATCGGCCAACTTCGTTAAAAACACTGTTCTTGGCATTCCTGCCAGAGTTGCTGCTGCCCCAGACGAAAGACGGCCCAGTTCAAATAGCTTCACAGCTGCGGCCAATCTTATTTCCTCACCCATCGCCGCTAGTGATGTATCGAGAGCAACAGCGGTTTCCTCTGGCAGAGCCACAATAATTTTGTACATGTTCATATATGGCTATGGCTAACGGCCGCCTTGCGGTTAGGCCTTGGCTTAAGTTTAGCGTCACCGGTCTAAGGGTGCCTTTGATTGTCTCCATTACAAACAGCTACCTAAATCGCTGCACGGTAATTTGGGGCGGGTTGCTACCAAACCATGCTCTCTACGATGGGCCGACCACAACTTACTACTTCAGTCTAGTCTTACCGCCCGCAGCGAGTTGCTGGGCCTCTTTTCTGTCCTCGGATAGACATCAGCCAGGCCCGATTCTGAGATGCTGTAAACAAATATTACACCCCCTGGGGGTTCTCTATGGCTGCACTTAATCAGTTCAAAACGTTGGCGCTGCTGGCACTGCTTAGCGGGCTTATTGTGCTAGCGGGCTATCTGCTGGTGGGCAACGAAACGGGCCTGTACTACGGGCTGGGCTTTGCGGCGGTAAGCAGCTTTGGCTCCTGGTACTACTCTGACAAGGCGGCGCTGGCGGCCTTTAAGGCTGAGCCAACCCCCCGGGAAGATGCACCGGAACTCTTTGAGCGGCTAGAGAAGCTGTGCGATCGCGCCGGCATCCCCACTCCTACCCTCTACGTGGTGCCCTCAGAGTCGCCCAATGCCTTTGCCACCGGGCGCGACCCCAACCATGCGGCGATCGCCCTTACCAAGGGCATTATCGACCTGCTGCCCGACGATGAACTCGACGCCGTCATCGCTCACGAGCTTACCCACGTGCGCAACCGCGACACCCTGACCCAGGCTGTGGCGGGCACCTTAGCGGGGTCGCTGACCTTTTTGGGCCGCATTCTCACCCTTGGAGCGCTGTACTTTCCTGTCTCGCGCATAGGGGGACGGCGGGGCAGCAACCCCATTGCCATTTTGTTTCTGCTGGTGATTGCGCCCCTAGCCGCTGGGCTGCTTCGCATGGCTATTTCGAGAACCCGCGAATACGCCGCCGATGCGGGGGCTGCCGAGATTACCGAAAACCCCTTGGCGCTGGTGCGGGCTTTAGAAACCCTGGAGGCCATGGGGCAGAAGGTGCCTATCC
>DASQNN010000080.1:0-3531 GCA_035644955.1 Nodosilinea sp.
TGGAGTTCTGACGACGGGAAAACTACCAATTTCACTTTGAATTTAGCGTAGCTGCCCTACTGCGACCCGACAGTATAGCTAGGCCATAGCCTACCATGCCCACCCGCTAGCCCCCTGCTGGGGCTGGCCCCCTTGACTAAGACCACACCTGCCCCGCTAAAACCCCAAGTCGGCCCGAGCTAGGTCTGAGGCTTTGAACACCACCTCATCGGGCAGCTCTTCCCAGGGGGTTGCCCCCACTTGAGCGTAGAAGGTGCTGTCGTAGGGGCGGGTGCGTACCACCACGGGCATAGGCACGGCGTGGCCCAGCACCAGGGCCTGCTGCTTCGAGTCGAGCTTAGCCAGCACCGATCGCAGGCTCTGCCCCCCCGACACCCCGGTAAAAATAGCGTCGATGTCTTTTTCGTCGTTGAGCAGAGCGGTGATGCGGGTGCCAATCTGCGACATCACCTCGTTGTCGATGCCCGAGGGCCGCTGGTCGACCACCAGCAGGGTGACAAAATATTTGCGCATTTCCCGAGCGATGGTGCCAAAGATGGTCTGCCGCGCCGTGGCCGGATCGAGAAAGCGGTGGGCCTCTTCGATGGTAATCATCAGCTGGCGGGGGCGATCGACCACATTTTTGGTCTGCAAAAAGCGATCGGCCTTTTTGACGTAGCTAGCGTGAATGCGGCGGGCGATTACGTTAGTGGCCAGCATGTAGGCCAGCATATTTGACTGGGAGCCAAACTCGACCACCACATGCTTGCCCTCATCGATGGCGGCAAGAATTTGGGTGATGTAGTTAGTGCCGCTGGCCGCCTTCATGTATTTAATGTCGGCCAGCCGAGTGAGCTTGCGCTGCAGCGCCATAATCGACGACTTGCTGCCCATCTTGGTTTCGCAGAACTCTTGAATTTCCTCGTTGGTCATGGTTAGCAGGCGGTTGATCCAGGCTTTGCCAAACTCGTTGCGTAGAATAATCGCGTTCTCCAGGCTGGCCTCCGACAGGTTCAGCTCACCCCGCACCAGGTTGAGGTCTTCCACATCGATCTGGTCGAAGCTGATATAGAGCTCCTGGGCATCGCGCACGCCGCGTCGCTGGGTGGCCTCGGGGTCGAGGGTAAACATCTGCACCTGGCCGGGAAACAGCTGGCGCAGGCCCTTGACGGTGCTGAACTGCTTGCCCTCGCTGACCGCCTCCCAGCCGTACTCGGAGTGCATGTCAAAGATCAAATTCACCGCCGCCTGGCGCTGAATAATCCCCGCCAGCAGCAGCCGGGTCAAAAACGATTTGCCCGTGCCCGACTTGCCAAAGATGCCGTTGCTGCGCTCCACAAAGCGGTCTAGATCCAAGCACACCGGCACCTCCATGTCGATGGGCTGGCCGATGGCAAAATTGCGCCGATGGGGGTCGTCTTCCCAGCCAAAAATAATTCGAAAGTCGCGATCGCTGGCGTCGTACACCTGGCTAAAGTGGGCCGGGATGGTCTTCACCGGCAGCAGCTCTACATCGGCGCTGCTCTGCACCTCCATCGACCCATAGCTGCTGTCGGCCCCTTTTTTCTTCGCCTTCCCCCTACCCCCTACCCCATCACCTCCTACTCCCTCACCCTCCTGCTGGGTAAACATCAGCATCGGCGTCAGGTTGATGGTGCCGTAGGTACCGGTCCCGGCTAGAACTTCCTGCAAAAATAAATTTGACGGCTCCGGCGGGTTGGCCAGAATACGGCTGCTGCCGGTGCCCAAGGTGACATCGGTGAGCATGCAGAAAAACTGCGATCGCCGCCCCTGCACCACCAAAAACTTGCCCACCCGCATGTCTTCTACCGAGATATCGGGGTGCAGGCGCACCTCCAACCCCTGGCTCAGCGAACCCTGAATGACTGACCCCAGCGGCTGACTCATCCCCATTGGGCAATTCTCTGTGTGAGTTCAGTTGATTTTAATACATTTGTCCTGGTTGGAGACAGGGGAATGGGTTTCAGGTTTTGGGTTTTGGGTATCCGGTTTACAGTTCTGCCGAACACTGGATACCCTATACCCGACATCGAATACCTCCCCCATCAAGAAGCGCCCGTGCAACCCCATAGGCCCACAAGCGCTTTCAAGCTTTATTGAGGGTTGGCGCAGTTTCTAGAACTGGATGCCGACGCCACCCTGTACCGAAATTGCCATATTGCCGCCCTGGCGATAGGCATCGAAGGCAAAAATCGCGTTGCCAAAGGCTACCAAGTTGCTGTTGGGGAACAGATAGTCAATGCCGGGTTGCAGCACAAAAGAAGTCTTGTCGCCCACGATGGAGGGGTTGTTGCCGCCGCCTACAAAGGAAGCCCCTGCCCCCACGTAAACATCGGTATTCCAGCTAAGGGGTACGTCGTAGGAAACGGTGGGTACAAAGGCAAACTCACCGCCAAAAAGAAACGCCTGGGCTCTGACCGAAACCGGATGCTGCAAGAGCCGATAGCGGCCGGAGATCACGCCTTGTACACCGCTACCCTGGCCAGTGGCGGCATCGTTGGTGACGCCAATACCGGCACCAACACCGACATAGCTGCCGTAGGCCACCTGGGCCTCTGCGGCCTCTGGGGCGATCGCCGCACCCGTAGCGGTGGCTGCCACCGCCAGCAGAGCGGCCCCTGCCCTATGCCCCATCCAACGCCCTAAGCTTTTCATGGAGTTACTCCTCAACCCTTCAAACGATTTTGTGTTGGCTGACTGTGCGGGCTTACCGATGCCGACCCGAAACCATCGCTGTAGGGCGATTTTGGCCCTTAATACCCTTAGTCTGCCGATAAGCTTACTGCATCGCTCAGATTTCGACACACCAATTTTTTCCCAGTCGGTAAGATTGTGAGAGAGAAATCTGAGGCCAGGGTCAGCGGCTGGGTGGGAAGGGCAACAGGTTCAGCGATCGCGCAGGTGCTAAGTCTCACGCAGCGTAACCAAGGACTTTGGAGATGGCAGATGATCTACGCTGGGTTCAGCGGTTTCAAAATTTTGATGATGCCTTCCAGACGTTCTCTCGGGTATTCGAGCGATACCAGACCGTCCCTGAGGACGACATCATTCAAATTGCTCTCATTCAGGCGTTTGAGTTTACCTTTGAAATTGCCTGGAAGACGATGAAAGATTTTCTAGAGTACGAAGGCTACAGCGGTGTCGGCAATAGTAAGCAGACTGTGCGAGTTGCCTTTCAGGCAGGGCTAATTACTGATGCTGAAGGCTGGATGGCGGCTATTGCCCGACGTAATATGACCAGTCATGTCTACAACTCAGTAGTTTTGCAAGAGACAATTGATTTCATTCGGGATGAATTTAAGCCTTTGGTGCAAGCGCTCCACAGCGAACTGAAGGCAAAACAATGAGCTATGGCCTGTCCAAGCAGCAACTTGAGGAAATTATCGAGTTCATCGCTGCCTACCCGCAGGTGGAAGAGGCGATTTTGTTTGGCTCCCGCGCCCTCGGCACCCACAAACCCGCCTCCGATGTGGATATCGCGATCAAGGGTGATGGGGTTAACTCAGCCCTCGCGGCCCGGCTTAAATTTGA
>DASQNN010000081.1:0-19377 GCA_035644955.1 Nodosilinea sp.
CCGCCCCGAATGGACAGATCCGGCTGAAAACACGACCCTCTCTATCCTGGTTAGCGGTCGCTTTCACCTACAATTTCCCGATGGCGAAATCGTGCTGGCATCCCCAGGAGATTATGCCCTCTGGCTTTTCAACGTTCCCCAGAGCTGGTGGGCAGTAGCAGACTCCGTGGTGGGGACCGTTCGATGGTAAACGCCCCCTAGTGGAGGCAACTACAACTAAATCCAATTTGGTAAACCCCGATTCATAATAAGGAACCCTGTAGGGGCGTAGCATGCTGCGCCCCTACAAATCGGGGGTATTTATTCGGGATTTGCTCTAAAAACAGATTTTTATCGTTGGGGGAGCCGTGTCAGCGGCATGGACGATTGGTATTAGAGGTGATCGTTCCCATGGCGCTTTTGGTGCCATTGCCACGCATGGGTGAGAATGGCATTGAGATCGGCATACTGGGGTTGCCAGCCCAAAACACTGCGCGCCTTGTCGCTGCTGCCCACAAGAATGGCGGGGTCACCGGGGCGGCGATCGCGCTCCACCACCTGAATCTCTCGCTGGGTCACCTGACGAGCCGCTTCAATCACCTCACGAACCGAGAAACCGCTCCCGTTGCCTAAATTAAACACATTACTGTCGCCACCGTTTTGGAGGTATTGCAAACCCAAAACGTGAGCCTGAGCCAAATCGGCCACATGAATATAGTCGCGGACGCAGGTACCATCAGACGTTGGATAATCTGTGCCGAAGATGGCGATGCTTTGCAACTTGCCTATTGCTGCCAGCAACACCAGGGGAATGAGATGGGTTTCCGGTTCGTGATCTTCCCCTAACCGTCCTTCTGGGTCGGCTCCTGCTGCATTGAAGTAGCGAAACCGAACCGACTTCAACCCATAGGCTGCATCAAAATCTGCCAGCATCTGCTCCACCATTTGTTTACTGGTGGCGTAGGGACTCATGGGTGCTTGAGGATGGTCTTCGGTAATGGGCACAAACTTGGGAGTACCGTACAGCGCACAGGTCGACGAAAATACCAATTGCTTCACCGAAGCCGCCACCATAGCCTCTAAAAGCGTCAATGTTCCGGCCACATTGTTGCGGTAATATTTGCCGGGATCGCTGACCGATTCCCCTACGGCAATGTAGGCGGCAAAGTGCATCACAGCGGTAATCGGGTAGGTGGAAAAAAGCTGGTCGAGGAAGGGGCGATCGCTAATGTCACCCACCACCAATTTCACCTGCAATTCTTGCTCCACCAGCTCCTGGTGCCCATTCGATAGGTTATCCAGCACCAGCAGGTCATACCCTGCCTGCTGCAACGCCAGGGCTGCATGGGAACCAATATATCCCGCCCCTCCGGTCACTAAAATCATTGGTTTCTCAGGCATGGTGTTCCCCGCATTTTGAGTGGAATTTTTAACCGTCTTTTGAAGCTTTTACAACCTAAAAATTGTCTAAACAGTGCAACCAAGATTAACTTAAACCCAAAAGACTCAGCGTTAAGAGTAATAATCGGCAGGCAAATGCTTTGCATTCATCCTTTGTTGCTCTGAGTAGGCCAAAGAAGTCTATGAAACCTCTTAGAGGACAAACAGGCTATGAATCCCAATAACTTGTCATCCTTGTCAAGGCTTCCGCTTGGTTCTTGGGCTTGACTGAACAGAGTAATAAAGAGTAGCTGCTTATCCCTCTAGCCCTAGACGTAATCGCTCCAGTCAGTAGCCAATCAGCCCGAGATCAGGTGGAGACACAGAGGTACCAAAGGCAGAGATTCCCTGTCGTTTTGACAAGCGATCGCCCCTAGGCGAGTAAGTCTAGCCCCCTATTGAGCGCGAAAAACCATGGGTCACTTGTCGGCAGACACCGCTCCAGCAGCAGCTGCAACCGTTGATAGCTCAGCCCATCGCTGTAGCGCAGACCGGTCACCAAACTCCCCGCAGACGACGGCCCTCGTCAATCTAGTTGGGCAGTTACCGCTAAGAATAACAGCCCAAATAGCGCAGATACATTACTTTTGGTTTTTTTAAATTCTACCCAAAGAGATGTTCCTAACGGAAACAAACCCCCTATGGTGAGTGTGTCAGCCTCCATGTAGAGATCCTAAGCGATACCTGAAGTGGCGGATGAGAGTGAGTACTTTTCAAAATTGAAAAATTGACTGTTGTTTTGATGGATAGCTATGCAAGCCATAGAATTTTACCTGAAATTCCGCCTGCATTAGCTCCTGGAATAAACCACAATTTTGAAAAAGTTAGCTTGCTAAACCTGTAAATTGGGAGGTGAAGATGTCAACCCACTACATTTCAGAGAGCTATTTTAATAGAAGATTGTCAGACAAAAAAACGATTGAAAAGTCGATAGAAGACCAGCTTTATTCAGAGCAAAATACCGTATCCCTAGGTTTACGGTGGTGGCCTGAAGGTACGGCGGTCGAACCCCCGGCACCTGGAGTGCCGGATTTAATTTGCTTCTCCCATCTGCGGTGGGATTTTGTCTACCAGCGGCCGCAACATCTGCTCAACCGTTGTGCTCAGGCTCGCCGCGTTTTTATCGTAGAGGAGCCGATTACCGTCTCTGAGGCGACTTCCTGGCTCGACGTTAGCAAGCGTGACTGTGGGGTATGGATTGTTGTTCCCCATCTCTCCGAAAGCCTGAGCGACGAGGAATCTACCCTCGCCTTGCAGCGGTTGTTGAATGCCCTGCTGGCGGAGGCTCAAATTCAGCGGCCGATCCTCTGGTATTACACGCCAATGGCAGTTCCTTTTACCGAACATTTGCAGGCATCCGCTGTGGTGTACGACTGCATGGACGAGCTTTCCGCGTTCAAGGGAGCCCATCCCCAGCTACAAGCTTGGGAAGCCCGTTTGTTTGAGCTGGCCGATCTTGTATTTACCGGTGGTCATAGCCTCTACGAAGCCAAGCAGCACCAACATTCGAGCGTTCATGCCTTCCCCAGCAGCATTGAGGCGGACCACTTTGCCCAGGCTCGACAGCCCCTGCCAGAGCCCCCCGATCAGGCCGATATCCCCCATCCCCGTCTGGGATTTTATGGGGTGATCGATGAACGAATGGATCTGGAGTTGTTGGATGGGATTGCCCAGGCTCGGCCTGACTGGCATTTGGTCATGGTTGGCCCGGTCGTCAAAATTGACGCGGCATCCTTACCCCAACGTCCCAATATTCACTATCTGGGCAGCAAACCCTATCAGGAATTGCCTCACTATTTAGCTGGTTGGGATGGGGCTCTGCTGCTTTTTGCCCGCAACGAATCTACTCGTTACATCAGCCCTACCAAAACGCCGGAGTACCTGGCCGCTGGAAAACCTGTAGTGTCTACCTCGATTCGGGATGTAGTGCGGCCCTACGGCGACGAGAAACTGGTTCACATCGCCGATACGGTGCCGGAGTTTGTGGAGGCGATCGCCATTGCCCTCGACCAAAGCCAAACCCCTGCCGATTGGCTCGAGCGGGTTGATGCGCGGCTGGCTCAGACCTCTTGGGATCTGACCTGGCAGGCCATGAATGACCGGATTGAGGAGGCGATCGCCGCCAACGCCCGCAAGTTCACTCCGTCCGAGACCCCATTGTCCAAGACCACCTCGTCCAAGACCAAATATCCAACGGCGATCGCAGCCCACATTGACCAGCTCGCGATCTAATCACTGCAAGGAGTAGCCCCATGTTTGACTATTTAATTGTTGGTGCTGGATTTGCCGGCAGTGTTTTAGCAGAGCGCTTAGCCAGCCAGCAGAATAAAAAAATTCTGATTGTAGATACTCGCAACCACATTGGTGGTAACGCCTACGATCACTACAACGAAGACGGAATTTTGGTGCATAAGTATGGGCCCCATATCTTTCACACCAACTCCCGGGACGTGTTTGAATATTTGTCCCTATTTACGCCATGGCGGCGCTACGAACACCGAGTACTCGCCAGCGTGGATGGTCAATTAGTCCCAATTCCGATCAATCTGGACACCATCAACAAGCTGTACGGGCTGAAGCTGACCGCCTTTGAAGTCGAGGAATTTTTAGCCTCCCTGGCTGAGCCTAAAGACTACATTCGCACCTCTGAAGATGTGGTGGTGAGCAAAGTGGGGCGAGAGCTATACGAAAAGTTCTTCCGCAACTACACCCGTAAGCAGTGGGGCGTGGATCCCTCCGAGCTGGATAAATCCGTGACCGCCCGCGTTCCCACCCGCACCAACCGGGACGATCGCTACTTCACCGATACCTACCAAGCGATGCCGCTCCACGGCTACACCCGCATGTTTGAGCAGATGTTGGCGCACCCCAACATCAAAATCATGCTCAACACCGACTACCGGGAAATTCAGGATGTCATTCCTTACAAGGAAATGATTTACACCGGCCCGGTGGATGGCTTCTTTGATTACTGCTACGGCAAGCTGCCCTATCGCTCCCTCGATTTCAAACATGAAACGCTGAACCAGGACGTGCACCAGCCCCAGGCCGTAGTCAACTATCCCAACGAACACCTCTACACCCGGGTCACCGAGTTCAAATACTTGACCGGACAGGAACACACCAAAACCAGTATTGTCTACGAATATCCCCAGGCCGAGGGCGATCCCTACTATCCGGTACCGCGCCCCGAAAATGCCGAACTCTATAAGCAATACAAAGCCTTAGCCGATGCCGAACCGGGGGTTCACTTTGTGGGGCGGCTCGCCACCTACAAGTACTACAACATGGACCAGGTGGTGGCTCAAGCCTTGTCACTCCATGCCCAACTGGCTAATCGCTCAAGCTGGCACCCCCGGGAAGAAAGCCTGCCCACCAAGACAGTCGTCCCTACGTCCAATGGCAATGGCAATGGCAATGGCGCTTTCAAGGCTGCCTCCAGCAATGGCGCTAGCCGTTCTGCTACTCCCGTAGCCGCAGGCAAATCCGAACAAAATGGTAAATCCCATTGAGTAAATCCCATCCAGCAATAGTGAGCGTGTGATGAGTGCGAATCAGGTTTTACCCCCGCTGGAGCTGTGGGGTGGCATTGAATGTACCGTCAACCGGGTGGGCGATCGCTACTTTGATCAGCTCCAGCGCAATGGTCACGATACCCGTCTAGAAGACCTCGATCGCTTTGCCGACCTGGGCATCCGGGCCATCCGCTATCCCATCCTTTGGGAGCGCACCGCCCCCCATGGCCCGGAGCTAGCCGATTGGGGCTGGGCGGACCAGCGATTGACGTACCTGAACGACATCGGGATTCGTCCCATTGTGGGCCTCGTACATCACGGTAGCGGCCCGCCCCACACCAGCTTGTTAGACCCGGAGTTTGCTACTGGCCTGGCTCAGTTTGCCCAGGCCGTTGCCAGCCGCTATCCCGGGCTGGAGTATTACACCCCAGTCAATGAGCCCCTGACCACCGCCCGCTTCAGCGGGTTGTATGGGCACTGGTATCCCCACGCCCAGGACGATCGCAGCTTTATTCGAGCTTTGATCAATCAGTGTCGTGGGGTTGCCCTGTCCATGGAGGCTATTCGTCGCATCAATCCGGCGGCGAAACTGGTGCAGACCGAAGACCTGGGCAAGACGTTTGGTACGTCGTTGTTGAGCTATCAAATTGATTTTGAAAATGCGCGGCGATGGCTATCCTTTGATCTGCTCTGTGGTCGGGTGGATCGGGACCATGAACTGTGGGACTATCTGCGCCAGAGCGGCGCTGAGGAAGCAGAGCTATTCTGGTTTCTCGACCATCCCTGCCCGCCCGATATTTTTGGCATCAACCGCTATTTGACCAGCGATCGCTTCCTCGATGACCGGCTCGATCGCTACCCGCCCCACACCCACGGCGGCAACGACCACCACTCCTACGCCGATGTGGAAGCCGTGCGGGTTTGCACCGAAGGCATTTGTCCCCCCGAGACCCTGCTAAAGGAAGTCTGGGAACGCTACCACCGGCCCATCGCCATCACCGAAGTGCACCTGGGCTGCACCCGCGAAGAACAACTGCGCTGGTTCAAGGAAATTTGGGATGCCGCCCAACACCTGCGCCAGGATGGGGTAGACCTGCGGGCCGTTACCGCCTGGTCACTCCTCGGTGCCTACGACTGGAACAGCCTTGTCACCCGCGATGAGGGCTTTTACGAACCGGGGGTTTTTGACGCACGCCCCCCGTGCAGCAGCGTTTTGCCATCGCCCCCACCCCGCCCCACGGCGATCGCCACCCTGATTCGCCACCTTTCCCAAGGCGAACCCTACCATCACCCCCTGCTGGAAGCCCCCGGCTGGTGGCAACGGAGCGATCGCCTGCTCTATCCCCCTGTTGCCTGTGCTCCTAGGTCAGAAGCATCCACTGACCTAGGGCAGCAGGGAGGCTTAGCCATCCCCCCATCCCCTCTACTTATTACCGGAGCGACTGGAACTCTCGGTCAAGCCTTTGCTCGCATCTGTGCCCTGCGGGGCATTCCCTACCGCCTGCTAAGCCGGCAGGAGATGGATATTACCAATCCAACCGTGGTTGGGCAGGTGCTGGCGGACATGCAGCCCTGGGCCGTGGTCAATGCGGCGGGGTACGTGCGCGTTGATGATGCAGAGCGGGAGTCTCACCTGTGCCACAGCATCAATACCGATGGGGCCGCTATTTTGGCGGAGCATTGTGCCCAGCGCCAGATTGGACTGATCACCTTTTCCTCGGATCTGGTGTTTGATGGCGATCGCCATCAGCCCTACCTGGAGAGCGATCCCGTCGCGCCGCTGAATGTCTACGGCCACAGCAAAGCCCAGGCAGAACAGCGGGTGTTACACCACCATCCCGATTCCTTAGTCATTCGCACCAGTGCGTTCTTTGGCCCCTGGGATGAGCACAACTTCCTGACCATTGCCCTGCGCACCTTGCAGGCAGGACAGCCCTTTTTGGCGGCAGAAGATACGATCGTGTCCCCCACCTATGTGCCCGATCTGGTTCACGCCAGCCTCGACTTGCTGATCGATGGAGAGTGCGGTATCTGGCACCTGGCCAATCCAGGGGCGATCGCCTGGGCCGACCTCGCCCGCCACACGGCGCAGCTGGCCGGCTTGGATGCCTCCTCTATTCAATCCTGCTCGACTGAGAGCTTTGGCTATGCGGCCTCTCGCCCCGCCTACAGCGTGCTCAGCAGCGAACGTGGGGTTTTGCTGCCGAATCTAGATCGGGCGATCGCCCAGTATTTGCATGAGCGCGATCGGGTGCATGTTTAGGGACATTGGATTCTTCTCTTAATAGACCAGTTCCCCAGCAGCTCAACATCAACTTACTGAGACATTTGGCATGACAGAAATGGGGCGATTTGGAGATTGAACCCTCTAAGTTTTAGCTCCCTCATGGGTCAAATTCCCTAAGGACACGCTTTCCACTTGGTCAGGTAGCCCTGCACCTAGGGGTAGCTAGGGTACCCCTATTAACGTCAACGGTTGTTCTCCTTTTACTGAGGAGTCGAGCGGTAGCCCCATGGGAATGCTTCGGAACAAACGGCTCCTTTTCAGCGGTTTTTTTCGGACCTCTGGGAGAGAAAAAGCGTTTGAGATCGACCTAAGCCACTGGCACTGGTCTTCGGCGGTGATGGGTAAAATAGTTACCGTGCAACTACTCCAAAGCCAGGGCTTGTCCTCACTGCCAGCGCCCTTAGGTCGTGAAAAATGGGTGGGAATCGCTCTCAGTCGGTGTACGCCTCCAGCAATATCGCTGCAACAACTGCAGCAGGCGGTCTAGTAAAGCGCACCGGCACTCCGTTGGCGCACCTCCAGCCTCTTTAGTGGAGGCCACGGCGTTGACTAGTCGCACCGAAGGGATGGGCACAGGGACACCGGGTGTCACATTTGGTAAGTCCTATTCTACGATCCTGTGGTGAGAAGAACGCCTCGCGAATCGGGTTGATGCGTAGTCATCCCTGGCACCAGCGAAACGTGGGGTGACGCTAGAAGGGAATGAAGTGTACACTCGCGTCGGCAAGAACCTTCCCCACCGCTAGCGCTGAAGGTTGGACGAGCCACTTTATTGAACACAATTGAACGCAGCAGTCGCTACTGGGTCTTGGCCTAGGCGGGCCACAAAGATGAACTGCTGTTTCAGCGAGGGACTCAACAAGTCCTTTGGCAACAAAACTTTGTCATTGATGACACCAATATCTCACCGATGACAAATAATGCGTCACTTTCCAGGGGATGGACGTAACTGGACTCGAACCAGTGACCCCCACGATGTCAACGTGGTGCTCTAACCAACTGAGCTATACGTCCTTGCAGAGGTCGAATTTAGCATATCCCTGGGCGCGATCGCAACCATCCAACCACCTACACCGTGTTTTTAGCGGGCCAGGGCAGGCTGTAGCACCTTAGGATCTAGCAGCAGTGGCAGGTCTTGCTTTTGCAGCCCGGCCACCTGAATGTTAGACAGCGCCGTGCCCTGATAGTAGTGGGCCAAAATCTGCTGGTAATTGTGGCCTCGGGTCGCGAGCCCTCGCGCCCCCCACTGGCTCATGCCCAGACCGTGGCCGTAGCCGCGCCCGTCAACCCGAAGGGTATCACCCGCCAGGGTGAGAGAACACAGGGTGCTGCGTAGGCCCAAGGCCTGGCGTAGCTCGGTGCCAGTCAGAGTGCGACTGCCCTGGGTGCCCTGTAGCCGAATGGATGCGATGCGCCCCTGGGGCGTGGCCCTCTCAGTGGTAACCCCCGTCAAGCGGCCAATACCGGTGATGCGCTGCTCCAGTTGCTGAGTCGTGAAGGTCTCAGACCAGCGGAACACGGGGGCATCCTGGTCGTAGTCAGCTACCCCGCGCAGGTAGGGGGTAGCCCGCTGCCAAATGTCTTCAGAGTTTTCGGTATAGCCGCCCGAAGAGGAATGGAAGACCGCCTCGATAACATTTCCCCCGTAGGTCAGCACCTGGCCCTGGGTGGCGTTGACGGCAGCCTGCACCGAGGGCGCCTCGGCGGCAAGGCCCTTGTAGACCTGGTGCGCCGTGGTGCCGCCCACGTCAAAGAGCTGATCCTGAGTGCGATTGCGCCGATACAGCGCGTAGGACCGAGCCGCCACCGCCTGGGCCTTGAGCGCTTCCTGGGGCCAGCTGGCGGGCATTTCGCCCCCCACCACGCCGTAAAGGTAGGCTTCGAGATCGACCCAGTTCACGGCGGTGACGCCGCCCTGGTTGGGCACCACCAGCACCCGGCCCCGGTACCAGCTGTCTTTGATAAAGATATAGCCGCCCCCGGTGGGTTCCACCCAAAAGGCTTGTCCGTGCCAGTCGGCTAGGCGCACGCCGCCGCCGTCGGGGGTGACCACCACCGATCGCCCCTGGGGAATCTGGCCTACGCCCTGGCCCGATACAGTTTTTACCACCGCTGGGGTGGAGCTGCCGACGGTGACCTGGCTGAGGCGATCGCCCACGGCGACCCGCATTTCGACCGCCGCCTGCACCGGCAGCGTCGCCAGCCACCACACCACCGACAGGCTGAGGCCGTGTTTGAGCAGGAGCAGAGCGCGGCTAACTAGCAGGCCAAAGACAAGGGGTTGGCGAAGTAAAGTCATAGATGATGCAGAACGTAAAAGAACTCATTCGGGCACCGGACAGCGCTTTTTACGGTATCACCAATACCTAGGTGCAACACATCAGGATCCGACATATCCCTATGACTAGGGTGGAACCTGGAAGTTGCCGGTCTGGGGCCAGCCATAAAAGTGGTCCCTTAGGGCGGCACGATAGAGTCGTAGAGTCGCCGTATAAAGGCCATAATTTTGCGACCATACTCCGGGTCGGCGCTCCAGCGACCGCTGAGCTGATTGACCAGGGGCGCTACCCCCCGCACCACAAACAAAAAGCGGGGATCAACCTGGCGCTGCACCAGGGGGTCGAGGCTGCCGTAGGCCTTGAGGTGCTGAATTTGTGCCCGCACCCCCACCCGCGCGCTGGGGAACGACGACCCCTCTGGTCCGCCGGTCGGAGAGCCAATGCCGCCAAAGTTGTTCTGGGCCGGGTTGAGGCTGCCGCCAAAATTAAGCGAGTTTGTTTCGACTAGCATTTGGCAAAAGGCAATGTCGTGGTTGACCCCCTCGATCGCGGCCTCTTCGCGGTAGAGCCTGGGCAGGTCGCGGTAGGTGTTGGCGGCGACCTGGTTGACGCTCTGCAAAAACATAGTCAACTGCGTATCCGAGGTGCTGCCAATGCCCATGATGCGATCCATCGAGCCAGGGCAAAACTGCACGCCGGTGCGCGATCGCAGCCGAATGGTGCGGGTGGCCGCATCCCAAGTCACCGTGATGTTGTAGTTTTGCAGGTCTACGGCCTTGATGTAGACCACATTGGCGTAGCGCACCCGGGTGATGTTGGGGGAAGTGGTGGCGTCAACCCCCAGCAGATCAGCGATGTCGATGGGCACGTAGGCGTTGCTGTTGACGATGATGCCGGTCTCGGGGTAAATACCGCCGTTGAGGTTGATGCGAATTTCGGGCAGGTTGCCCCCCGGGGCGGTAGGCGTGCCGCTGCCCACCGCCCGACTCCAGGAGGCCAGCCCGTCGGCAATGCCCAGGGCCACATCCCGCCGCTGCCGCTGAATAATGGTCAAATCTTGGGGGTTGCTCAGGTAGCCCACCTCCATAAGCAGGGAGGGGCAGCCCAGGTTGCGGCAAAAGGGCAGCGTACCCGTGGGCGACTCGGTGTCGGGCTTCACACCTCGGCTGGGCACCTGGGGAATGCGGCGCAGCAGGGCCAGTAGCACAATCTCGGCGTGGGTGCGGCGCACGTCGTTTTTGGCAATGTAGAACACCGCCGCCCCCCGCACCGATGGATCGCTAAACACCCCAGCATGAATTTCCAGGGCAATGTCTTCGGGACGGCAGCGGGCGTTAATCCAGGCCAGGGTTTGGGCCGCGCTGAGTTCGTCGGGCACGGACAGCACCGCCAGCTGCCGCGACCTGAGCTCAGCCACCACCAGGTCGCGAATCTGAATCATCTCCGCCGCTTCAGTGGTGTTGGGCAGCACGGCACCGGGGTCTACCACCCCGTTTTCAAAACCTCCATGCCCCGCCGAGATGAAAATCTGTGCCATGTTGAACCGAATTCTTAGACGCTCTGGGCAGAATCATACCTGTGAAATGGGGAAAACGCTTCCAACGCTGCCCCCGTTACCCGACAGGTCTGCCACTCGGGCTTAATTTCAGCACCCATGCTTTGGTAAAACGCGATCGCGGGGGCATTCCAGTCGAGCACGCTCCACTCAAAGCGGCCGCAGCCGCGCTCCAGGGCCAGTTTGCCCACGTACAGCAGCAGGGCTTTGCCAATGCCCTGACCCCGGTAGTCGGGCTGCACAAACAGGTCTTCCAGGTAGAGACCCGGCTTCATGAGAAAGGTCGAAAAGTTGTGGAAGAACAGGGCCATGCCCACCGGTTGCCCATCGGCCCAGGCTAGCACCGCCTCGGCGTAAGGACGGGGACCAAACAGGGCGGCGGCCAAGTCGTCGGGGCTGCCGGTCACTTCGTGGGCCAGTTTTTCGTAGTCGGCCAGGGCCTTGATCAGCGCCACTATGGCGGGTACGTCGGCGGGGGCAGCGGGGCGAATATCCACAGGAGGGCGATCGGTGGATGGCATAGGCTAATGCAGGATTATAGCGATGGGTTCGATAGCAGTATGGCTTGAGTTGGGGCAAAGAACTATTTGCCCCAGTGATAGATGGTGATGTTCTGACTCATACCGCCGGCTGGCGGGCACGGTTGACCCGCAGGCGGCAAAGACCCCAGACTCCGTGTAGTATACGTGTACCCAAGCCTTTAGCCTCTATTTGGGGTGGCGGGGCCCGCCCAAGCAGGAGAACAGGATGCCAGCGGCAATCGGCATAATTTTAGGACTGGTGCTCGGAGCCGGCATCGCAGGGCTGCTGTTTGCCAGCCGTCTGCAAACCTTGAGGGAGCGGGCCAAGGCCGACCTAGCGGGCGATCGCGCTAGCCTGATCGAGCGGCTGCGCCACAAAGACCAGCAGATTGACGAGCTGCGGGCTGGACAGCGGGACCTACAGGCCCAGCTCGATTACAGCCGCCACGAGCTGCGCGACGAAGCTGCCCGCCGCGCCACCGCCGAGGCCCAGGCTAATGTCCAAGGGGGGCGATTGGGGGAGCTAGAGCAGGCGTTGGGCGATCGCGCTGCCCACCTGGCCCAAACTCAGCAGGAAAATTCTTTACTCAGGGCCAAGCTGGCGGAGCTGCAAACCCAGCTTGTCCATGCCCAGGCTGCTATCCAAGAAGCCAAGGCTGCTACCCAAGAGAAGGTTGCCCTGTTCGACCAGGCCCAGCAGCGGCTAGCCCACACCTTTCAGGCTCTCTCCGCCGACGCCCTAGCACGCAACAATCAGTCGTTTTTGGAATTGGCCCAGGCCACGCTGTCAAGCTTTCAGAACCAGGCGGAGGGCAGCCTCAACCTGCGCCAGCAGGCGATCGATTCTCTGGTCAGCCCGTTGAGAGAAGCTCTGGATAAGGTGGACAACAAGCTGCAAGCGCTGGAGCGCGATCGCGTCTCGGCCTACGCCAGCCTCACCGAGCAGGTCAAATCGCTGGCCATCAGCCAAAACCAGCTCCAGGGCGAAACCGCCAACCTGGTCAAGGCTTTGCGGGCCCCGGCCGTGCGGGGGCGCTGGGGCGAAATGCAGCTGCGGCGCGTGGTCGAAATGGCGGGCATGATCGAGTACTGCGACTTTATCGAGCAGCCCACGGTCGAGGCCGAGGGCGGACGACTGCGCCCCGATATGGTGATCAAGCTGCCGAACGGGCGACAGATTATTGTCGATTCTAAAGCGCCTTTGCAGGGATATTTGGAGTCGCTGGAGGCCCCAGATGAGGTGACCCGACGCGATCGCCTGCAAGCCCACGCCCGTCAGGTTCGCACTCACCTGACCCAGCTGGGGGCCAAGGCCTACTGGGATCAGTTCGACAATTCCCCCGAGTTTGCGGTGCTGTTTTTGCCGGGGGAAACTTTCTTTAGCGCCGCGCTGGAGCACGACCCGCAGCTGATCGAGTACGGCGTCAGCCAGAGCGTCATTCTCGCCACGCCGACCACGCTGATTGCCTTGCTAAAGGCGATCGCCTACGGCTGGCGGCACGAAAAAATGGCTGAAAACGCCCAGATGATCAGCGGCCTGGGCCGCGAACTCTACGATCGCATGGCCGTGCTCACCAACCACATGGTGAAGCTACGCCGGGGGCTCGATGCCTCGGTGAAGGCCTTTAACCAGACGGCGGGCTGCCTAGAGAGCCGGGTGCTGGTGACGACGCGCAAGTTTAAAGAACTGGGGGCTGCCGGGGGCGAGGCGATCGAGACGCTGGAGGGGTGCGATCGCATGCCCCGCCGCCTTGACGGCGAACCGCCTGAATCCTAAATTCGCTACAAGCCAAGCTCTTTTGCAAAAAAGTGGCTAAAAACCGCATTTTGAGTTCAAAAATTCCTAGCCAAAGCAGCTATTTACTTAGGGGAATGGCCGTTTTGTCTCTGTGGATTAGGGGTATTTGATCAGCATTTGAACTCAGGCCTGGCTATCCAACACTCTCTTGGCAGAAGGGCAATCGTGATCCAGTTTCTGTAGGCTGTGAGGGCAAAGGCCTCTGGAGTATACTGTCAAAATATCCCAAAAGGTAGACTGGAAAAATTTAAGAAAACTGCCATAATCGCGAGGTTAACATTACTTCGTATTCAAAGGATTCACAGGTATGTCAGAGCCGAATGGCGTAATGATGCAGTATTTTCATTGGTACATTGAGCCCGACGGCAACCTGTGGAACGAGCTTGCCAAAAACGCCAAAGACCTGGCAGAAGCTGGCATCACTTCGGTCTGGCTACCCCCTGCCTACAAGGGCAGCACTGGCGGCTACGACGTGGGCTACAGCGTCTACGATTTGTATGATTTAGGTGAATTTGATCAAAAAGGCAGCGTTCGCACCAAATACGGCACCAAAGACGAATACCTTCAGGCGATCAACACGGCTAAAGAGGCGGGCATTCGGGTCTATGCCGACGTGGTGCTTAACCACATGATGGGTGGCGATGCCCTTGAAGAGGTCGAAGCCACCCCGATGAGCCACGACAATCGCCATGAGCAAATTGGCGAAAATCGCATGGTTAACGTGTGGACGCACTTTAAATTCCCCGGCCGCCAGGGCAAATATTCCGATATGGAATGGCACTGGTGGCATTTTGACGCCGTCGACTACGACGAAAATGACCCCGATTACGATGCTGTCTACCTGTTTAAAGGTAAACAGTTTGACGAACACGTAGACCTCGAAAAAGGGGCCTTTGACTACCTGATGGGCTGCGACCTCGACATGGAGTCAGACGAGGTCCGCAACGCTCTTCAAGATTGGGGCTCCTGGTATGTCGACACCACTGACGTCGATGGCTTTCGGTTTGATGCGGTGAAGCACGTGCGGGCGGGCTTTTTCCCGCAGTGGTTGCAGCACTGTCGGCGCTATGCTGGGCGCAGGCTGTTTGCGGTGGGCGAGTACTGGTCTTATGAAATTGAGGCGCTACACCACTTTATTGATGTCACGGGGGGCGACGTGCACCTGTTCGATGCACCGCTGCACTACAACTTTAGCGAGGCCAGCAAAGCCGGAGGCGCCTACGACCTCACCACCATTTTTGACAACACTTTGGTAAAAGAGCAGCCTGCTCTTGCCGTCACCCTGGTCGACAACCACGACTCGCAACCCCTGCAATCGCTTGAGTCGGTGGTAGAACCGTGGTTTAAACCCCTGGCCTACGCGCTGATTTTGCTGCGTCAGGATGGCTACCCCTGCATTTTCTATGCCGACTACTACGGCGCCCACTACAAAGACACCGGCAACGACGGCGGCGAACACGAGATCTGGCTCGACAGCCACAAATGGCTAATCGACAAGTTTTTGTATGCCCGCAGCACCTACGCCTACGGCGACCAGTACGACTACTTTGACCACCCCACCACCATTGGCTGGACCCGGCTTGGCACTGAGGCAAACCCCGGCGGTATGGCTGTGGTGCTCACCAACGGCGACGACGGCCACAAGTGGATGGAGGTGGGGAAGCCTAACTGCACCTACTACGACATCACCGAACACGTGAGTGAGACTGTGACTACCAACGACGAGGGCTGGGCCGAGTTTAGCTGTATGGCAGGGTCAGTATCGGTGTGGGTGCCGAAGGAATAAAGGCAAGCTGCCCTGGGCGCGAGGTTTTGCGCCCAGGGCAGCATCGGTAGCTTGAAGCCAGGGGATTGACCTGAATTGGCTGTGCCGAAGCTATTTTCACCGCTGCTAAAGCACCATTTTGGCTTTGAGAATCGGCCCCTCGTCGCGTTCTTCGAGCTGCCCAATGCCCAAAAAGTCGCCGCTAGATTCGTTAAGGACTCGGTAGGGATGGTTGGGTGGTATCGCCATCGGGGGCGGAAACTTTTGCCCCTGCTGCCAGCGGCGGGCCAGGTCAACGGATAGGGCGATCGCAGGCAAATGCCCCAAAGCCACCGCCGGATCCGCCAGCTCCAGCGCCTGCTGCTCGACCAAATCTGTCACGGTTTCTAGGCTGAGGCCATCGGCCAGGTCAAAGCCACCACTGCGGGTGCGAATGAGGTGGGCCAAAGTAGCGCCGGTACCAACGCGATCGCCTAAATCCCGGGCGATCGAGCGAATGTAGGTGCCAGGGCCACAGTCTATGTCGAGGGTTAGCTCTGGTTGCTCCCCCGGCTGCCAATGCTGCACCGTGAGGTGATGGATTGTCACAACGCGCGAGGGCGGCGTTACGGCACGACCCTTGCGGGCCAGATCGTAGAGGCGCTGCCCCTGCACCTGAATGGCGCTAAAGGCGGGGGGAACCTGGTCAATCGTTCCTTTGAACTCGGGTAGGCAAGCCGCAATCTCTTCCACCGTCAGGCGATCGGCGGCTTGCTGGGTAAGAATTTCACCCTCCAGATCGTCGGTGGTGGTGATGAGGCCAAAGCGAATCACCGCCCGGTAGGCCTTGTCTTCTGGCAGGTAGGGCAGCAACCGAGTAGCCCGCCCCACGGCAATAGGCAAAACCCCTGCGGCCAGAGGATCCAATGTACCCCCGTGGCCCACTTTTTTAATGCCCAACAGCCGCCGCACTGCCCCTACGCAGTCGTGGGAACTCATGCCCTGGGGCTTATGGAAGTTCAGAAATCCCTGCACGGTAGTCGGTGTATATTTTGGATTTTAGATTTGCGATTTTGGCGGGGTTAAGGTTATCCGCGCTCCCACTCCCCCTTCTCTACTCCCCACTCCCCCATACCTCGGCCAGACGGCGATCGCGCCCGCAAGCCGTTCGGTAATACTTGTAGCGCACCGGATGCTTGAGGTAGTAGTCCTGGTGATACTCTTCGGCGGGGTAGAAGGTCTGGGCCGGTTCGATCGCGGTCACAATGGGGGTTTTTTGAAACTTCGCCTGGCGGCTCAGCGCCTGCTTAGACTGCTCTGCTAAAGTCTGCTGAGTATTGTCGTGGGCAAAAATTTTGGCCTGGTACTGACTGCCCTTGTCGCAAAACTGGCCTCGGTTATCCACCGGATCCACATTCTTCCAAAAGACTTGCAGCAGCCGGTCATAGCTGACCTTGGCAGGGTCGTAAACGACCTGGACGGCCTCCACGTGGCCTGTTCCCCCGGCGGAAACTTCGTAATAGCTGGGGTCAACCTTGGTGCCACCGGTATAGCCCGAGGTGGTGGAGATGACGCCGTCTAGCTCGTCAAAGGGGCCTTCCATGCACCAAAAGCAGCCCCCCGCAAAGGTGGCAGTGGCCCGGTTGGCGGCGGCGACATCGGTAGATTGAGGCTCGTCGCCGGGCATCGAGTCGGCGGTGGCGTAGAAGGGCAGAGCATCCCACACAAGCCCCAGGGTGGCTAGCAGCAGTAGACCTAACAACAGCCTGCGTATCATCGGCATTGCAAACGCTTTTTATGGATGGTTATTCTCTACCAGCATACTATTGCCTACCCCTGGGCCGCGCTCTGGAAGGTTAGCTGGGGCAGCGGCTGAGGCGTATCCATCAGTATCGTGGTAGCGCAGTTGGCCATGCACCTAGGGTGAGCAACGGATCTACAAGGGAGTCGATACCAATTGACAGGATGAGAGCCACATCCACCGGCAGACCCAGGGGTTGCAAGATAACCGAGATCATAGCCAGGGCCGCCGCACCGGGGGCACCCGAAGCCGCAATGCTTGCCAAGATTGCACCCAAAACCATCACGACGTAGTCGCCCGGCTCCCAATGGGCACCGTAGATGTCGGCAATAGAAATGGTGGAGAGGGCAAAAGGGCACACCGCCCCCGGTGGGTTGGGGGTAATGCCTAGCGGCAGCACCAGTGTTTTATTATCTCCCAGCTCTAGATCCGTCACCAGTGGTAGGATGCTATCAAGCTAGGGGTGTCCGAGCAATCGGGCTGAGATCATACCCTCGGAACCTGACCTGGTTAATGCCAGCGGAGGAAAGCGTTGTTTGAGTTTACGAGCCCGTCTAAACACGGCTCGGCCTCACCGATAAACGTGTTCTGCGAGTTTCGTGTTCTCTAAGGCTCCTGTTTTCTAAAGCAGCCGCCTCTAGCAACCACCCAACCCTATCGAGGTGAGTTGTTATATGACGCTGAGTGCAACGGCGATCGCCGTTACCTTGATCACTGTGGCCAGCTTTACGCTGATTGGGCTGCTCCAGGCCAGCCGCCGCAACCTTAGCTTGGAAGATTACATGGTCAGCCGCAACAGTGTGGGCACCCCCATGGCCCTGGCGACCATTGTGGCCTCGGCCATGGGCGCTTGGATTTTGTTTAGCCCGCCGGAGGTGGGGGCTACCAGCGGCATGGCGGGTATTGTGGGCTACTGCATTGGCCAGGCCACCCCGGCGGCGCTGTTTGCCTTTATGGGCACGCGCATGCGGTTTCTCATGCCCAAGGGCCACTCATTGAACGAATACGTGCTGCACCGCTTTGGCAATGCCATGTACCGGCTGACCCTGGGCATTGTGGTGTTTTACATGTTTGTGTATTTGGCAGCGGAGCTGACGGCGATCGCCAAGGCGGTCGAACTCATGGCCGGGGTGCCCCTCTGGCTCACCGCTCTGCTGGTGATGGTGGCGGTGTTTGCCTACACCCTGGTAGGCGGCCTGGCGGCGACGATCTTTACCGACGTGATTCAGTTTGTGGTGATTGTGCCGCTGCTGCTGCTGAGCTTTGGCATTGCGGTGTTTGCTCTGGGGGGCTGGGGGAATGCGATCGCGCCTGTGACCCAGACCGCGCCAGAGCTGCTGACGCTGGCCAACGGCCCCGGCATCAAGTTTGGGGCCACGTTGTTCATCGCGGTGATTGCCGCCGAAATGTTTAACCAGACCAACTGGCAGCGCATCTACGCCTGCAAGAGCGATCAGGTGGTGCGGCGATCGTTCCTCGGCTCGTTTCTGGTGATCTTGCCGATGCTGCTGCTTGCGGGGCTGCTGGGCATTGTGGCCATGCACTTTGGCTTTAATGACGATCGCGCCTTTTTCTCGCTGATCCAGGCGCTGAATCTGCCGGGCTGGGTGAGTATGGCGGTGCTGGTGCTGGTGCTGGCCCTGGTGATGAGCAGTCTAGACTCGCTGCTCAACGGCATTGCCAGCGTGTTTACCACCGACCTGCTGCGGATTTTCCCCCATCGGCCCGCCAGCGGCATTCTACAGATTACCCGGCTGCTGATGGTAGTGGTGGGTTTGCCCGCGATCCTGATTGCGGCGCGGGGCTACAACGTGCTGTACCTGTTTTTGCTGGCGGATTTGGTCTGTGCGGGGGCGCTGTTTCCGGTGCTGTTTGGGCTGTATTCGCGGCGGCTGACAGGGACGATGGCGTTTTGGAGCGCGGTGGCGGCGATCGCATCCGGTGCCCTGTTCTTTCCCCGGCCCGACTTTAGCCCCTGGAACGGGCTGCCCTTCGCAGGCGATCTGCTGGTCAGCTTCGCCGCCCCGATTGTGGTGTCAACGTTGATCTGCCTGGTCTGGATTCAGCTCAAGGCCCAGGGTGGCAAGACGGAGGCCTTTGACTTTGGCATCCTCAGCCGCGACATCCGCGCCTACGGCGAGGGAGAGGGGATGGCAGTGCAGGGATTGCCGAATGAGGCCCCTAATTAGAGGTTAAAAGCGCATTGATATTGGTGGGCAGTGCCCACCCTACAAGGTCTAGCTCCTTAGAGGGCGTTTGAAAAGGGTTAGGGGTGTAGCAAATCATGCCAAGCGCCTGATCATGATGCGAATCATGACGATTTGAAGCATGGCCTCAGCGTTTTCAGGAAGCTGCTCATAATCCTGAACGAGGCGACGGGACCAACGCCACCAGCCAAAGGTACGCTCGACAACCCAGCGTTTTTTGAGTAAGACAAACCCCTTCGATTCCTGAGGTC
>DASQNN010000082.1:0-3714 GCA_035644955.1 Nodosilinea sp.
TAAAAGACCTCTAGCTATTTATCTATCTATTGCGGTTACATGAAACCGACACAGCCCTATCAACCCCTTCTGTTTCGTCTGTTGCACGGCTTAACGGGGTTGTTTTTAGTGGCAGCCATTCTAACCGCTTTTTGGACCTACGATACCTATGACGGCCGCTGGGGCAGACTTCCCCTGCCCACCTACCGAGACATTGAAGGAATCCACGGCACCTTTGGGCTGTGGACGTTGCTGATCTTTCCGGCCTTTGTGATTTACGCCTTTCATCGGGGGCAGCGACGGTTGGTGCAGCCCAACTCGCTGGCTCAGTTAGCCCAGGTTGGCAAACCCATTTGGTGGTACACCCTCAACCGGATTACCAATACCCTGACCCTTTTGGCGCTCACCTTTGCCCTATTCAGCGGCAAAATGATGGATGAGACCTGGCTACCCAGGGGAGAACTGAACCATGGCTGGTATGTCGCCCATCTAATTTCATGGGTCGTGATGGTAGCTGCGATCGCGCTGCACCTGTTAATGAACGCCAAAGTGGGTGGAGTGCCCCTATTGCTGTCTGTGGTCAACCGGCAGTTTCGCCACCAGGACAGTCCTCGACTCTGGCCGGCTCATCTCTCGCAGTGGAGGTCAACGCTTCGGCCGGGGGCCTGGTCTACCTGGTTTCAGCCCATGTCTGAGTTAATGCTTTTAGAAATCGCTATTTTGACCAGCATTGGTGCCGCCTGGGTTATTTCTGCATTTAAGTAATCGGCGACCGCTATAGCCATCGCCAGAACCGTTAGGACATTCTGTATGTCCTCAAGCGATGGCTATACAACCGTTCACCACCCGAGTTTTCGCTAGTGACGGTTACCGGGGTTCCAAGCGAACTGGCTACCGCTTTGCTTAAAGTTGCACTACATCCAACCGAGAGGTCGCCAAGCGATCCATCCACCCGGCGAGGAAGGCGTGGTTGGCGGCTTGCTCGCCGGGGTTTTGGGTGTCGGCGGGGTGGGGCAAAAGCCCTTGAAGCGAGGCGCTGGTAACGCAGAACATCGACTTTTGAAAGCTCTGGCAGATCTTGACCCGCACATCGTCGAGCCCTCGCCCGCTGGATAGGTAGAACGCCGTCAGGTAGTCGGGTAGGTAGTGACGCATATCCTGCATCAGCAGGGTGGGGGGAATGCCCGCCCCGCCCACGGGCAGGGGGTCGGCGTAGAGGGCACCGTACTCAAAGCGGCCCTGGTCGACGGAAATTTGGTTGGCTTGGGCATTGTAGGAGACCGTTCCCAAAAACGGAGTGCCCCGAAAAAACACGGCCTCCACGTAGGGCACCGCTACGTCCATTAAAAAAGTCAGCCCGGCGGATTTGGGCAGGAGGTCGTAGCTGGTGCCGGAGATGGTGACGCTGTAGGTGATGGGGTTGGCCGCTGCGGCCACCAGCCCCGCCTTAACAAACGCCACCACCTGGGGAATGGTGGTAACGCGGCCGGCATCGTAGGCGTCAGAGAGGTCGATAAATAGGTCGCTCATCACCCGCCAAAACTGGCCCAGGGCGCTGTAATAGGCCAACTGCCGCACCTGCTCGGGCAAAAAGTCAGGGAACAGGCCGTCTAAAGCGCGAATGGGGAAATTGGTTTTGATCTTGGCTGCGGCCGCTGCCCGGCACCGCTGCAAAAAGTCGTCGCTGTCGAGGTAAGCATCCATCTTGCCGCCGCCGTGCCAGAGCATGGTTTTCATGCAGTACTCGGCGTACTCAAAGTTGATCCGATCGTGCCACCAGTGGCGCAGCAGCTGGGGCAGGGTGACCTTGCCGTTGAAGTACTTAAAGAAGGGGAACAGCACCAAAAACTGATGGTCAGCGATGTAAATCAGGTTTTTAGAGTAGGCATCGAGCACCACCCCGTAGCTTTTGAGAATGCCTACCACTTCGAGGACGTTGGTCTCGGTGTCGGGCAGCAGGGCCTCGGCCCCCAACAGCTTTTGAATAAAGGGCTCTAGGGGGTGAGAGGTAGCGGTGGCCAGGGGCAGAGTTTTGGTCATGGCAGGGAGACCTCGGCGCTAGGGTCGACAACGGCAGGGGCAACGGCAATCGGCCTGGACAGGGCTGGGGCGATCAACGCGGTATCGGCCACGGCGGCGGGGAGGGTGGCGGGGGTAACCTGAGTTTGAGCCTGCACCAATGCCTGGTAGGGCCTCTGGTAGGGCTGGTGCAGCACCAGGGTGGTGTGCTCGCTCCAACGGGCCAGCCAGTTGGGCTGGAGGCCAAAGGCCACAATCAGGGCGGCTAGCCCCAGGGCGGGGGCGCGATCGCGCCAGGTGACCGAGGGCAGCACAATGTCGAGCTGGGGGGCAACGGTAGGAGCTGCGATCGCCAGTCGGCCAAAAAAGGCCCGGTTAACCAGCAGCAAAAAGTACACCGCCGTCAGCCCCGAACCCACCATGCACAGCAGCGTCTGCACCGGGAAGATCAAAAAGCTGCCCCGAAACACCAAAAATTCGGAAATAAACCCCACCATACCGGGAATGCCAGCGCTGGCCATCACCCCCAGAATCATGAACGAGCCGACAAAGGGTAGCCCCCGCTCGGGGTTGAGCAAACCGCGCAGCACCGTCAGGTCGCGGGTGCCGGTGGTCTTGTACACCACCCCCACCAGCAAAAACAGCAGCGCCGAAATTAGCCCGTGGCTGATCATTTGAAACACCGTTGCCACAATGCTCAAGGGGGTTGAAGCCGCCGCCGCCAGCAGCACGTAACCCATGTGGCCAATCGAGCTGTAGGCCACCATTTTTTTCATGTCGGTTTGGGCGATCGCCGCCAGCGACCCGTAGAGCACGCTGATCACGGCCCAGGTGGCCATCCAGGGGGCCAAGGCCATCCAGGCGTCGGGCAGCAGCCCCAGGCCAAACCGTACCACTCCGTAGGTGCCCAGCTTCAGCAGCACCCCCGCCAGCAGCACCGACACCGGGGTCGAGGCCTCTACGTGGGCATCGGGCAGCCAGGTGTGAAACGGAAACAGCGGCACCTTGATGCCAAACCCCACCAGCATCGCCACCAGCAGGGTAATCTGCTGGGCCAGGGGTAGGGCCGTAGCCAGGCCGCTGTCGTAGTCAAAGCTGGTGTTGCCCGACAGCCACACCAGACCCAAAAACGCCCCTAAAATCAGCACCCCCGACAGGGCGGTGTAGATCAAAAACTTGGTGGCTGCGTAACCCCGCCTGGCTCCACCCCAGATGGCAATCAGCAGGTACAGCGGAATCAGCTCTAACTCGTAGAAAATAAAAAACAGCAGCAAATTTGCCGCCAGAAACGCCCCCGCTACGGCGCTGTTAATCACCAGCAGCAGCACATAGTAAAGCCGCACCCGGTGCAGCTGTGGGTCAGTAATATAAATCGCTACGATTCCCAGCAGACTGTTGATGGCCAGCAGCGGCAGCGACAGGCCGTCGAGCCCCAAACGGTAGCTGAGCCCCAGCGGCTCGACCCAGGGCAGCAGCTCCTCAAACTGAAAGCCCGGCGTAGTGAGCTCAAAACGGGTGGCTAGCAGCACCAATAGAGCCAACGTCAGCAGCAGACTCACGCTGCTGATCACTTTCGCCGTCTGCGACTCTAGCTTGCCGGGCCACAGAATCAGAACCAGCGCTGCCACCAGCGGAATTAAAATCAGTGCACTTAGCATCGCCAACCGTTACCAAAGTGTCCAGGTCATGAAAATTCCCAGCAGCCCCACCCCAGTA
>DASQNN010000083.1:0-12398 GCA_035644955.1 Nodosilinea sp.
AACCTCTTTGTTTATTCCCCTAAGCCTATTGAGGCAAGTACTTTTTCAGCAACAGATTTAGCTTATCTAGGGTAGCCGCCGGGGCCTTGTCTAGCTGGGTAATGATGGCGTACTTGAGGGCTGAGTGGGCCTCCGACTCCGGTGGGTTGGCGGCAATGCGGTTGACTACTTCGCGAATCACCCGCTGGGCATTGACGGCATTCTTTTGCAGATTGCCAATCACCATCTCCACGGTGACGCTGTCGTGGTCGGGGTGCCAGCAGTCGTAATCGGTAACTAGGGCCAGGGTGGCGTAGGCGATCTCGGCCTCGCGGGCCAGCTTGGCCTCGGGCAGGTTGGTCATGCCGATGATGGTGGCGCCCCAGCTGCGGTACAGCTCCGACTCGGCCTTGGTCGAAAAGGCTGGGCCCTCCATGCAGACGTAGGTGCCGCCACGGTGCAGGTCTACATCGGGCAGCTCCAGACTTTCGACTGCATCGGCTAGCACCCCGGCCAGGGCATTGCAAACCGGGTCGCCAAAGGTAATATGGGCCACCAGCCCCTCACCAAAGAAGGTGTTGATGCGGTTGCGGGTGCGATCGATAAACTGGTCGGGCACGACCATATCCAGCGGCTTGGCAGCCTCTTTGAGTGAACCGACGGCGGAAGCGGAGATTAGGTACTCCACCCCGAGCGATTTCATGGCGTAAATGTTGGCCCGAAAGGGTAGTTCGGTGGGCATCAGGGTGTGGCCACGCCCGTGACGGGCCAGAAATGCCACGCGGGTGCCATCCAGCGTGCCCAAAATGATGGCATCGGAGGGTGCGCCAAAGGGGGTATCAATGCGAATTTCTTCGATGTCGGTGAGGGCTTCCATTTGGTAGAGGCCACTGCCGCCGATGATGCCAATCTGTGCCTGTGCCGCCATGGTGGTTACTGTCTACTGAACTGCCCTATCATAGGCTCCCTGGAGCTTGGGAGACTACTAAATTTGCACCGTCAAGGTCTCTCTAGACTGGTCTACACGGGCCAAACGGCTCTGAAGCGTAGATGCTCCACCCGGCCCGTTGGCAGCAGGAGCTTCGTGCTGCCAAACCGCCTCGCGTCCCGGAAGGGCACGGGTTCGTCGTCCTTCCCTGGATAGATTCCAAATAAGAAAGGATTTTGCTACTTTCTTATAACCTTCTGATACACCGTTGAGAAGTCAGTATGAAGTGGCCTTAGCCTTTTCAAACAGCGCGGGGTAAGGTTGCGTTGCCTCTGCCCAGAAGCCTAAATTCTAAGAAATTCCTGATTTGCACTCGTCCTAATCTTCTGGTACAGCTTCCCAGGTCTATTCCCTAATGTTGCCAGATGCCCTAATGTTGCCAGATATAGTAGCCCCTTCTCGGCCGGTATTGTCTGGCTGGCAGCTTTCTATCCACTTATACCCTCCCTCCTATGTACGTTGCAGTTTGGCCTGGTAACGTTTATCCCCTCGGTGCCTATTGGGACCATAAGGGCACCAACTTCGCGTTATTTTCCGAACATGCCACGGCGGTTGAGCTTTGCCTCTTCGACAAAGACGGCACAGAGACCCGAGTTCCCCTGACTGAGGTGAGCAACTTTGTCTGGCACGGCTACCTGCCCGGCATTGGCCCCGGACAGGAGTATGGCTACCGGGTGCATGGCCCCTACGCCCCCCACGAGGGGCATCGGTTTAACCCCAACAAGCTGCTGATCGATCCCTACGCCAAGGCGATTTCGGGCGAAGTGGGCAGCGGGCCAGAAATCTTTGGCTACGACTGGGAAAGCCCTGACGAAGACCTCTCCTTTTCTGACCTCGACAGCGCGGCGCTGATGCCCAAGTCGGTGGTGGTCGATGAAAGCTTTGACTGGGAAGGCGACACCCTGCTGCGTACTCCCTGGCACGAAACTGTCATCTACGAAGTGCACGTCAAAGGGTTTACCAAGCAGCATCCCGATATTCCGAAAGAACTGCGGGGCACCTACGCCGGTATGGCCCACCCCGTCGCCATCGAGCACCTGCAACGGCTGGGCATCAGCGCTGTCGAGCTGATGCCGATTCACCACTATCTCTCTTGCCCCGGCCACCTGGTCGACAAAGGGCTGAAAAACTACTGGGGCTACGACTCAATCAACTTCTTTGCCCCCTTCTCGGGCTACAGCTCTAGCGGCATGCTGGGGGAGCAGGTCAAAGAGTTTAAGGAGATGGTGAAAGCTCTCCACCAGGCCGGCATTGAAGTCATTCTCGACGTGGTGTACAACCACACGGGCGAGGGCAACCACAAGGGGCCAACCCTCTCGCTGCGCGGTGTTGACAATGTTAGCTACTACCGCCTGATGGAAGATGACCCGCGCTACTACATGGATTTCACCGGCTGCGGCAACTCGCTGCACATGCGCAGCCCCCAGGTGCTAAAGCTGATTATGGACAGCCTGCGCTACTGGGTGGGCGAAATGCACGTTGACGGCTTTCGGTTTGACCTGGCTTCGGCCCTGGCGCGGGAACTGTACGACGTTGACCGGCTGTCGGCCTTCTTTGACCTGATTCACCAAGACCCGCTGCTGGCGGGGGTAAAGCTAATTGCTGAGCCCTGGGATGTGGGCATGGGCGGCTACCAGGTGGGCAACTTTCCGGTCAACTGGTCGGAGTGGAACGGCATCTATCGCGATACGGTGCGCGATTTTTGGCGGGGTCAGGATGAAACCCTGGGCGAGTTTGCCTACCGCCTCACCGGCAGCCCCGATCTCTACTTTCAGATGAACGGACGGCAGCCCAACGCCAGCATCAATTTCATCACCGCCCACGATGGCTTTACCCTCAACGACCTGGTGAGCTACAACGACAAGCACAACGAGGCCAACGGAGAAGATAACCGGGACGGGGAAAGCAACAATTCATCTTGGAACTGTGGGGTGGAGGGGCTGACCGACGACCCCGGGGTGCTACAACTGCGCGAGCAGCAGCGGCGCAATTTTCTAACGACTCTGATGCTCTCCCAGGGGGTGCCGATGCTGTTGGGGGGCGACGAAATGGGCCGCACCCAGCGGGGCAACAACAACGCCTACTGCCAAGACAGCGTGATTTCTTGGTTTGACTGGCACCTGCCCAAGGGCAACGAAGATCTGATCAATTTTTGTCGGGAGCTGATTTTCTTCCGGCGGCAGCACCCGGTGTTTCGGCGGCGCAAGTGGTTTCAGGGGCAGCCGATTCATGGTTTTGGGGTGACCGACATTAGCTGGCACAACCCCGATGGCACCGAGATGACCCACGAACAGTGGGAAATTGGCTACATCAAATCGATCGCAGTTTTTCTCAACGGCGATAAGATTCCTAGCCCCGGTAAGCAGGGGGAGCGGATTAGCGACAATGACTTTTTAATGTTTTTCAATGCCCACTATGAGACGATTGATTTTAAGCTGGCTGAGCTATTTCAGCCCTATCAGTGGACAGTGATGATTGATACTACGGAACCTCGGTTTGTTAGCAAGGAACGCATTGTTACTGGCGATCAGGCGATTCCGGTGGCGGCGCGATCGCTTATGGTCTTGCAGCGGATGATTTAGCCTTACAACAATCGTCCCTGCCGCTGGCGCGACACCCCATGCCGGGGTGTCGCTGACTGGCTTAATCAGTTCATCAGCTCCAACAGGTTGGCCGGCGAACCGAGGAGCCTCAAAACCCGTGCGGCTAGTTTACCGAAACCATTCTTTTCGGCCTGGGGGCTATGGCCAAACTCACTAAATTTAACGGTCACCCCTTTAAGCCGCAGCGCTCCCAAAGTGAGGCAAAACTGTAAAAGTCTTCTTAGGCTCTTGCGGTAGTTGCGACCGCAAATGGGCACATCACAGTACACAACCCGTGCCCCGGCTGGCAATTGCAGGGGATGACAGGGAACTAAAAGACTATTTTGAGCCAGCAACCTGTCTATGTCTTGACGGTGAGAACGCACAAATCTTTCGCTGATGTAGTGCGAAAAAATTGGAGTAAAGGGGCCGCTGAGGGGGCGGTAACCAAAGTCTTTAATCATCTCCTGGCAAACTGTGCTGATCGCCTTTAGATCGGCATCGGGCAGTCGTTTTTGCCAGGCCAAACAGCGTGACGGATCAAGCCCCTGGCTGACCTGGGTTTTCCAGGGTTCGTGGCGGGGGGCAGTGTACTGAGCGGCCGCCTCGGTATTTAGCATGGCGGGTTCGAAGGGTTCTTGAATAAAGTCGCACAGCTGTTTTAGCGTGCTTTTCGGTTCGGTGATTAATGTTTCATAGCAAAGGGTATAGGCAAGCCGATCGCGCTCAAAAAAAGCTTTGCCTTGGCGATACCATCGATCGATTAGGTAGGCGTTGTCTAGAGGTGCACTGCTGGCCCAGGGAAGCTTTGCTGCCATAGAAAGAGCAACATCGCGGGGATCGCGGACAATGCGGATCACCTTGGCGGTGGGGTACAGCCGTCGCAGGGTGGCGAGATGCAGGATGTGGTTAGGGGTTTTTTCGGCCCAGCGATGCTTGCCTGTAGCTAGCCTATGCTGCTCGGTCAAGCTTTCCAATAGGGCTTGAATCGACGGTTTGCGCGTCGACAAGTAGCTGTAAATGGCCGGGGGAGTGACGCCAAATAGATCGGCAACGGGGTGATCTTCAACCGCGATCGCCGCGACAAACTCAGTAGCTTTAGTCGGCCAGGCCGCATCTCTAATCACCGGCGTAATTTGCGGGTAGTTGCCCTCTAAATAAGGAAAAAAATGGGTTTCTGCCCCACAGCTAATGGCGCTGTGGCTAGCCAACATAGTGGCCAGTAGGGTAGTGCCCGATCGCGGTGCACCGACGATAAAAATAGGGGGCCGAGAGGCATCCATCGCTAACCTATTGTTCCTGATGGGGATGGCTTAGCACCGCAATCAAAGCCTTCTCTTCGGGGGTGAGATCTAGCTCGCTGGGGGATTGTTGTGCCTCTTGCCATACCTCCAGCAGCCAGCCAGCCTCGTAGGCCTGGAGCACGGTGGGATGCACATAGTATTTGCGGCAGGTTGCGACTCGATTGCCCAAGTGTTGCGCCGCTCCTTTAATCGCCTCGCGAATGTTGGCCTGGGCATTGGTTTTGGATGTGGGTTCCCCCAATTCGTTGAGAATTTGGGCTGTGTACTCGGTACCGGCCCAGGTGCGAAAGTCTTTGGAGGTGAAGTCTTCACCAGTAATACTTTGCAGGTAGCGGTTGACATCGTCAGAGTCAATGGCGCGCCGCTCGCCGTCCTCATCCACATACTGAAACAGCTGCTGACCGGGGAGGTCTTGACAGCGTTTGACGGCTCGGGCCAGGCGGCGATCGCTCAGTTCAATTTCGTGTTCAACCCCACTTTTGCCGATGAAGTGGAAGCGAATTGTGCTGCTGCTCACCTCTACATGGTGGTCTTGCAGGGTGGTCAGCCCAAAGGACTGGTTTTGCTCGCGGTACTCGTCGTTGCCAATGCGAATTACGGTGGCCTCAAGCAGTCGCACCACCGTCGCCAACAGCTTTTCTCGGGTTAGGGCGCGCTGGCGCAAATGGCCGTCAGTGACCTCACGAATCAGGGGTCGGGCGTGGCCAAAGGGAATCAGCCGGTCAAACTTGCTTTGATTGCGAGCCTCATGCCAGTTGGGATGGTAGCGGTACTGTTTGCGGCCTTTGGCATCGCGCCCAGTAGCCAGCAGGTGACCGTTGGAGAAGGGGCAAATCCATACGTTCTCCCAAGCGGGAGGGATAACTAAGCCTTTAAGGCGCTTTAGCTCAGCGGGATCTGAGATGCGATCGCCCGCCTGATCAAAGTAGGTAAACCCCTTGCCGGACCGCCGCCGCCCCCAGCCAGGGCAATCGTCGCAGACATAGCGCAACCCAGCGGCGCGGGCCACTTGGGCTGGTTCCTCAATCGTTACCGAGGGCAATGCCAACTCGGAATCTGCACTATCTGCAAGCTGAGGCGAAACGGTAACCATTGAGGTTTTGAACGGGGCAATGAGACGTTGCCCACCAGCTATAACCGCACTGGTCCGGCAATTCCCCTAGTTTAAAAGCGGCAAGCAACGGTCGGCTCTAGCCGGAGGATGGTTTTGCAAGAAAACAACCTTTCGGGTAGTTTGCATTAAATAGCGCCCCATAAAGTCAGCCAATCTTCTTCAACGGCCAGGCCCCAGCCCCCAAAGGCACGCACTGAAGCTTCCCAGTCCCTTCCGGTGGCCCAAAGGTGCGCAACCCGCCTGCCCAAAGACCATCAATCGGCTTCAACCCTTAAGTTAGCTGCGAAAGGCCGATGGCAAATCGCATGTTATAAAAGTTGACGCAGTTGGGTATGCTAAATCTACCGTTTGTCAACTACCGAAATGTTTATTAAACGCGAAAAAAATGTCTTAGTGTGGGGGGCGACCCTGGTGCTCTCGGTGGGCGTTCTCTTGGGCGGCGGCGCGGCGCGGGTTGAGACTGAAGCCTGTAGCACATCAGAAACACTACCTGGACATTGTCTCACCGAAGCACCCAAGGTTCGGGTAGCTCATGGCATGCTCGGCGGCGCTTTTGCCAGCGGTGGCGCGCTGATGATGATTGAGCTTTTGAGAAAATTTCCAAGACGGTAATTAGCCATTGAATCGACCACGACATGGCGACCCCCCAGGGCGGGCTGAACCGGCATGGCGACCGACAATGCTTCCAAGCGCCGGGATACGGTACTGTGGTCGAGCACCGGCAACGAATGTCTATCAGCTCAAACAACGATTCAACAAAACCTTGAGCCTGACGCCCGCCCAGGCGGAAGGGGCTCTTGGGAGTCGCCATTGTCGCAATCGCTCTATACCTATAAGTTGGAGAGGCCCCTCGCTGTCCCATGGGCTAATGCCGACAGGAACCAGGGCTATACCACTGCATCAACAACCTTAAAGGTGCTGTTGATGCAGCCACAAACACAGCCGGGGCGCACAGTTGTGCGCCCCGGCTGTGTTTTTATTTTATTAAGCTACGGCGCTTACATGAGGCCGATTTGAGACAGAATACCCTGTCCGGTCAAAAGCTCGGTAGTGACCCCAATCACGAAACCTAGCATGGCCAAGCGTCCGTTCCAGGTTTCTGCAAAGTTAACAAACCCAAACTTGCTTTCGCTGCTTTCCATAATCGTTAAACTCCGCAAGTGTAAAAGCTTCAGTGGTTCAAGCTTATGTTACAAATTTTAACACAAGGATTTGGGCCTGGCTAAAGCGCGAGCGATCCTTTCCCTAAAACCCCTATCGCCGAGCAGTGCGTAGTCGCCCCCTGCCCAGGTCCGGTATGCTAGCTGAGCATCGATGGCAAAATAAAGCAGCGTCGGCTTAGGCCTGGTCTGCATATCCTTTGCCAGACGCACTGTTGTTAGATAACCGGGGCATACCTGCTGGCCATGATGGGTACTCAATCAACGGCAAAAACCGTATTTCTGCTTGTCTCTATGGTGGGTTGGCTGATTGTGGGGGCGGCTTGTATGTATTTGTTTCCAGCGATCGCCGATGGGCTGGTGTCCAGCGATCTCACCCACCTCTGGATGACTAACCTTACCCGCGGTGGCTATAACCCGACCCTAGGCTGGGTTGGAGGTGGTGTAGCTTTGGGGTTAACGGCGGCCGGAAACTGGGCGTGGTACCAATATTTTGAGGGTAAGCGTTAGGCACGTTGCTGGGCCAAAGAACCTTTGTCCCAGGGGGCTGTGGTCTCGGTACTGTCTGGCTTAACGCCGCCAAGGCTTCGTTAAACGGTACGTCAAAGACGGCGTTGCTGGATACAGGTATGAATCAAAACTGCAACGTCTCTCGTAGGGGCAAACGCCGTTTGCCCCTACCCAGATTCATGCTTCAATTCAGCAACACTTTGAAGACAAGGGTGACGAGAATTGTGCTGACCAGGTAGAGCGGGCTTACTACAGGCCTGACAGCACGGCTCCTAAGACAGCGCCCGTCACGGGATTGACCACGACAATGTGATTGCCCAACATCCCCAAAGCCGTGTTTCTAGGCTGTCTGACCAGGGATGCGATCATTTGGGGGAGACGCAGTCGCCTGACCAGACTAGTCGGCAGCCACCGTCTGCGGCCCACCTGCTGATTGACACTGGGTAGGGCGTTGAGGCGGGTCAAAACCTCTGTGGGCAAATTTACAACGACGTCAGGACTGGCCGACGTCTCTGCAGTCAGAATGATGGCCGCGATCGCATCGACTTGCTCCTGCGATAGGTTTTCTAAAACCGCCGTGGGCACCGGAGTGACCTCGGGCAGGGGGGCTTCAGCGGCCAAGGTTTCCGTTAGGTCTTCTGAGGCAGTGGGCATCGCCAGAGCCTCTACCTCAGCCACAGACTCAGGCAGAGACTCAGCCAGAGGCTTTGGGGGGGTCAAGCCGTTTATTGGTTCGTCAACGGGCGCATCGTCAACCTGAGTCAGGATGGGAGCGTCTAAGCCCTCCTCCTGAGTGGGGTAAGCCTGGGCCGCAGTCCACAGACTGCTGGCTGCCACTAAACCTAACCCGATGCCTATCGTCCGCCGCCAAAGGATCATGAACGTTCTCCAAAAGATAATTCAGGTTGTTTCAAGAGATTGTTTCGAGCTTTTTTGGCAATACCAAAACCATCTGTCCATTCATTAAGCCCGGTCCAGACGGTATCTCGACTGGCTGAAGGTTCAGTTTTCCAACTGGTCTGTTAAAAAGACCCCATGGTTAAGATGGCAGGGGGTACTAGATACAGGGATGAATCAAAAATGCAATGTCTCTCATAGGGGCAAACGGCGATAAAGCCTTTGGCTTGGCTGCGCCTACGCCCTTACCCAAATTCATGCCTCAATTCAGCAACGCCAGATGACAGATGACATTGTTTTTGTGGCTAGGGTAGCGGCGGCAGGGTGTGCCTCGGCTGGGCTGGGTGGCCCTGGCGATCGCGCTATCGGCACTGCTGTTTGCGGTGGCCCACCTACCTCTGTTAGTGGTCTTGGGGCTTCCCCTAACGCCAGTTTTGGTGGGGTACATTTTGCTGCAAAATTCGCTATTTGCTTTGGTGGCAGGGTATCTGTACTAGCGATATGGGCTAGAGGCGGCGATCGCCGCCCACATCGTTGTCCATGTCATTCTGGCTGTTTCTACCCTGGCTTAACCTGGGCTAATTGGGCTGCGGACCCCACCCCAGGCGATCGCTGAGAAAACCTACAACTATTGATTGATAGCAACTGCTGCATCCATTCCCTAGCATCCCTAATAACGGCTGGCCCCCGTCCCAAAACTATTGAGAGAGTAGTTCATGTTCATTCCACCCGGTTTTGCTAGTCACTCTGTTACAACCCGGTATGGTCGCATGGTCTACTACAGTCCCCAGGGAAAGCCTTGGGCCGCCCCAGATGTACCGGATGTAGCAGATGAAAAAGAAACGCTGGTATTTCTGCACGGCTTTGGGGGAGGGTCTTCGGCCTATGAATGGTCAAAGGTTTACCCAGCCTTTGCGGCCGACTATCGAGTGTTGGCCCCCGACCTCATCGGCTGGGGCCGTTCAGATCATCCCGCTCGCGACTATCGGGTTGAAGACTACATTGCCATCATCACCGAGTTTATGGAGCAAACGTGCAGCGGGCCAACCCGTGTCATTGCATCGGCTTTAACAGCGGCATTCACCGTTCGTGCCGCCATCGAGCGACCGGATTTGTTTAAGTCGTTGATTGTCACAACGCTAGCGGGATTAGCCGAGTTTGGCCAAGACTATCGCCGCAGTGGGTTTGCCCAGTTTGCTCAGTTTGCTAGCGTGCCAGTATTGAGCCAGCTGCTTTACAATGCGGGAGTAGCCAATAGTTTTGGCATTCGCAGCTACCTAGAGCAACGTCAGTTTTCCAACCCAGAACGGGTTTATCCAGAAATCGTGGAAGCCTATCTAAAATCGGCCCAGCAGGATAATGCTGAGTATGCGGCTCTTTCCTTTGTGCGGGGCGATTTATGTTTTGACTTATCCAAGTACATTGACCAACTCACGGTGCCCACCGCCATTATTTGGGGCAGGGGGTCTGAGTTTACTGGTCCAGAAATAGGTCGTCGGCTCATGGAGATGAATCCCCAGGCCATTCGTATTTTTTACCAGCTCGATGACGTTGGATTTACGCCGCAGCTAGAGTTGCCGGGGGTCACCGTTGGCTTAATTCGAGAGTTTTTGCCTCGGCTTGAAACCGATGCTGTAGCTCAAGGGCCAGGGACAAGCCCTTTGCCAGCTTAATGAAGTTTATCTAAAAATTTAATATCTTGAGTAAAAGGCTGTTTGATAAATTGTTAGCGAGTAAAGAAGCTCCCACGGCTTTTAGTCTATGCAGTGTGAGCCGTCTATCTTCTACGCAATCCTTCAAACAACCTCTGGGTTTTAGGAGTAGTCTCCTAATTAACGGCCTATTTTAATCAAGTAGAGGCGGCGATCGCCAACGGCTACTCGATTATTTATGCAGGCATTAGCACAGTGTCAATGATGTGAATAACACCATTGTCAGCCGCTACGTCGGCGGTGGTTACCGTAGATTCGTTGACCTTGACACCATTGGAAGCATCGATTTTTACATCGGAGCCTTCGACGGTGGTAGCCGACTTCAACTTGGACACATCAGAGGCCATTACCTTGCCGGAGACGACATGGTAAGTGAGGATTTTCTTAAGCTGAGGAACGTCCTTAAGAAGGCTATCTACGGTGCCTTCGGGAAGTTTGGCAAAGGCTTCGTCGGTAGGTGCAAAGACTGTGAACGGGCCAGTACCCTTGAGGGTATCGACTAGACCGGCAGCTTTGACAGCAGCGACTAGAGTGCTAAATGAACCGGCGCTTACGGCAGTATCTACAATGTCAGCCATGGGTTTTCCTAGGTTTATTACTAGTTAACTAAGAGCATCTTGAATGGATGATCGGCTAACACTTTAGAGTATGAAGGCCAGGTGTTTCATTTCACGGTGGATTTGTTGCTTGGGGGCTAAAGAGAAGGAAAAAGGCTGCTATTGCGTAGGTGGAGCCGTAGTTCCATGGGTTAGGCCATCAATAATTTCATCGTTAGCAGACTGTCGCTTCAGCAGAGGGCGATCGCTCTCCGTCCTGGGTGGCAATTACCGCTAAGGCTAGGACTACGGCGATCGCGACTATTTTCATGACTCAGAGGGCTACCTGTGGAATGGCACCTACAACCCCTGGAGCACCGCACTGCCCCCAGGTGTAGAGAGGAGACATGAATGACCTGGAAAATATTGGCCACCCTGTCTATTTTGCGTCCCACCGTTCGACTAATAGATAGAGCCAGGGTTGAGCGTTGTCCCTGTCCGCTCTGAAACCAGCCCAGGAGCGATTCCTAAGTCGTTCCCCTTCGTTCAATGTCACTCAATTATGAGAGGAGACCGTTATGCAAGTTAATCCTTACCTGATGTTCGATGGTCAGTGCGAAGCCGCCTTCAAGTTTTACCACCAGGTCTTGGGTGGAGAGCTAGGCGCCATGATGACCTTCGCCGGTTCCCCCGCCGAGGCCGAAGTGCCCCCCGAATTTGCCCACAAAATCATGCATACCCAGCTGACTCTGGGCAATTGGGCAATTATGGGGTCTGACTGCCCCCCTGGGCAGTACGATGCGCCCAAAGGTTTCTCGGTTTCTCTGCAAATTTCCGACCCAGACCAAGCCGAGCACATCTTTCAAGCCCTAGCCGAAGGCGGCAACATTCAAATGCCCCTAGAAAAAACCTTTTGGGCACAGCAGTTTGGCATGGTAGTCGATAAGTTTGGCATTCCCTGGATGATCAACTGCGAATAGGCCCGATAGCCACCGGGTTGCTGTAAGACAGCAAAAGTCAGTCCTTAGTAGGTTGGGTAGAGCATTAGCAGCACCCAATAAAGCCCACGGCTGTTGGGTTTCACGTCGTTCTGCCCAACCTACGCCTCTCTTGGAACTACACCCGCGCCACTCTGCTAACCCAAAATTATCAAAATTCCGATCGCCGGCACCAGTACCACCTCCCCAGATACTCCTGCACCTCCTCAAAATCATTTGCCAATGTCATGTCCTAGTACCAGCTTCCAAAAGCTAGAAACCCCTTCTCGGGGTAGAAACCGAGGCAGCGTAGCAAGAATAGGATTAATCAGGCCGCCAGGAACCACGATTGCCTCTCGTTTTTTGAATGCTTTTAGGGCATCTCGTACAACAGTCGCAACCGGCGTATCAAATTTTTCAGCCACGTCAACCAAAAACGGTGGGAATCCCGCTTCCTTTAAAAATTTAACGCCAACCGGTCCCGGACAAACGGCTAGCACATGCACCCCGTAGCTGCGATTTTCTGCCCATAACGCTTCGCTAAAGCTGAGAATAAATGCTTTTGTTGCCGCGTAGATCGAGAAATAAGGCATAGACTGAAACCCTGCCACTGAAGACAGATTGATTACCCCTCCAGTT
>DASQNN010000084.1:0-9197 GCA_035644955.1 Nodosilinea sp.
GCGGAGCACAACATTCTGATGCACCCCTTCCACATGCTGGGGGTAGCCGGTGTGTTTGGTGGTTCTCTGTTTTCTGCCATGCACGGTTCGCTGGTGACTTCTCCTCTGGTGCGTGAGACCACCGAGACCGAGTCGCAGAACTACGGCTACAAGTTTGGCCAGGAAGAAGAGACTTACAACATCGTGGCGGCCCACGGCTACTTCGGTCGTCTCATCTTCCAATACGCCAGCTTCAACAACAGCCGTTCTCTGCACTTCTTCTTGGGTGCGTGGCCGGTGATTGGCATCTGGTTTACGTCGTTGGGTATCAGCACGATGGCGTTCAACCTCAACGGGTTCAACTTCAACCAGTCGATCTTGGACAGCCAAGGCCGTGTGATTGGTACCTGGGCGGATGTGATCAACCGGGCGAACCTGGGTATGGAAGTGATGCACGAGCGCAATGCTCACAACTTCCCCCTTGACCTCGCGACTGCCGAGGCGCCTGAAATCATCGGTTAGTCCCTAGCGGCTATCTGAACTGATTGATTAGGCAAAAAGCGCTCCCCTCGGGGGGCGCTTTTTAAGTTTTAACCAGAGCAATAGCTGCTGTTCCCTAGCGCCAATCCATCCCCCCTTATACCGAATCCCGCATGAAGACCCCCGATTTGTAGGGGCGTAGCATGCTACGCCCCTGCGGAGTTCCTGATTATGAATAGGGGTTTACCAAATCGGATTTGGTATTGGCCATCAAAGGCTGGCTGAGGCAAGCATAGAGATAACCTGAGAGACTAAGTTGAAGGGTTGAGGGCTGATGCTGCCGAAACTTACCAGGGGACAGAAGCGCCGAATCCGACTAGCGGTTGTGCTCAGCTGTGGGGTGCTTGGCACCGTGGCTGCGATCGGTGCAGATATTTATCGGTTTGGCTTAACGCGCGATTCTTTGCCAGCGGATGCCGCGATCGTGCTGGGCGCTGCCGCTTGGGGTGAAGAACCCTCGCCAGTCTTTGCCGAACGGATCAAACACGCCATCGATCTCTATCACGCTGGACGCGTCAGATATCTCATTTTTACGGGCGGCGTGGGGGCCCAAAACCCACTGGCTGAGTCGGTGGTTGCCGGTCGCTATGCCGTGGCCCACGGGGTTGACCCCGACGATACCTGGTGCGAAATGACCTCTCGCATCACCTGGGAAAATTTGCGGGGGGCCAAGCAGATTGTCGACCAGCAATACCTAAACCGTGTGCTGGTAGTCAGCGACCCACTCCACATGCGGCGAGCCATGGCCATGGCTCGCGATCTAGGGTTAGCGGCCTATTCTTCCCCCACGCCGACAACGCGATACATCGGCTTTAAAAGCCAGGCGGCCTTTTTACGGCGAGAAATTTATTTTTACAGCCTGTATCTGCTCCAAAGACCCTTTGTGCCCTTAAGACAAGCGCCAGCCATGGCGGTTCAACCGTGCCCAATGGTGCAGAACCCCAGCTCAAGCAACCCCTAAAGGAAGAAGAGACAAGCCACCCCAGCGCCATGGGGCTGGGTAGCGTGTTTCAGTTCCTGTAACAATCGCCAGAACGTTTGAGCAGGGAGGGAAAATAGAAGCTGACTCCCTAAAAGTGTTAACGATGCGGAATCGAACACTTTTCTGTTGAAGTCTTTCTGGCAATAGCCGCCCCCAATCATTTCAGACCACTCGTCCGACGAAAAAGGGCGCCCTTTTTGCCACCGATTACCCCTTAACGCTCTCCAGCCACCCGCTCCTTCAGTTAGGTGACCGCGGTGGCGAAGGGCTTACTCTCTCTCGTTTGGACATGATGAAAAACGCTGCGCGCCTGCCGGCTCTGGCCGGGGCAATTTTAATCACGACAGTCTCAGTGGCCTGCTCTCGGGTGCCCCTGGCACCACCGCCTGTGCCAGAACCGGCGGAGTCAAGCCCAAGCGCCGCGCCGGTAGAACCTCAGACCGGCTGGGCCGATATCCTAGGACCGCTCTCGGCTCCTGAAAACTGGCGGGTGACGCCCTGCACCAATTCGGTGCTGCTGTGCGTCGAGGCCGACGGGGAGCTGATTGGTACAGTAGAGCGCTTCAGCTATCCCCTCAGCGAAGCGAATGTGCAGGGCGGTTTACCGCTACCGGAGGGGTCAGAACGCGAGTTTCTGCAGGCGTGGGTAACTGACCACTACACCACCATTGAGCAAGACCGAAAGGTGGCCGACCCCGCCCTCAGGTTTGTGGGGGAAACACCAACCGCGATCGCGGTTGGCAACCTGCCGGGCCTCCGCTACGGCTACCGGGTCACCCATCCCAACGGCGCCTTGTTTGACCGGGGGGTGGGCTATGTGACCACCGATGGCAACCTGCTGCACGTGTTTGTCACGGGAGCGATTGGCGGCGACCCCAGCGGATCGTTCTCCGACGAGGCGGCGGTGGAGGCCTTTGAACCCCATCTCGACCGCATTATTCAAGGATTATCTCTATAACAAGGCGTGGAGGAGAAGAGATGATGAAATACTGGCTGAAATATGTAGGGCTGAGCCTGGCCCTGGCGATCGCGATCGCCGGCCCCCTGGACGTGGTTCGGGCGCAGGGAGCCCCCACTGCCCAGCGAGTCAACCTGGCCCAGGCCCAGACGGTGGATTTTGGCACCCTGCGATCGCACCTGGCAGCCCAAAACTGGCAGGCTGCTGATGCCGAAACGCGCCGCATTTTAGATCCTTGGATTCATCCCGGCGGCGATCTTTTTAGCTCGCCCCTGGCGACCAACATTCCCCCCGAGGTGCTGCAAAATCTGGACCAGCTCTGGGTTGAGGCCAGTGGTGGGCGGTTTGGCTTTAGTGTGCAGCAGCAGATTTGGGCCGAGGTGAGAGAGCAAAACCCGGTCGATTCTGCGGTGGCGGCAAAGGCCTTTGGCGATCGCGTCGGCTGGACACGGCCCGCCGGCCAGGAAGACCCCACCTTTATCGCGGGCGAATGGCTAACTGAACCGGAAATCACCCATGGCCTCGACGCCCCCGTTGGCCACCTGCCCTGGGCGGGGGTCGATTGGGACCGCATCTACGCCATTCTGTCGACGCAGAGCTGCGGCAGCTGCACCATCGACGCCATGTACCTGCAGGGAGAGCGGTTTCACCGCTATCTGCCGCTGCTGTTTAACTGGGTGCAGACCGCCCTGGATCTGGCGGTGCCGACGGTTGGTTCGTGGCAGCAGCCCCGCCTGGCGCAGACGGTCGATCTGCGATCGCTCTATCCCGATTCCCAGTGCCCTAGCCGCGCGGTGGCTTCAGCCATTAGCCCCAACGGGGCGATCATTGCCATCGGCAGCTACAGCTACGAGCGCTCGTGCCCGACGCCGGGGGAAAGTGCCTTGGCTCTATGGAATGCCGAGCGCGGCAACCGCATCGTTACCCTGCATCGGGGGCCAGCCCTGGAAGCCTTCTCCCAGGGCAATCCGCCCCAGGAACCTGCCTCCCAGGGCGATCGCATCGTGGGGGATGTGGCCAACGCCGTGGCGTTTACCCCCGACAGCCAGTTGGTGGCAGCGGGCATGTCCTACGGCGTGGTTCGGCTCTGGTCGGCGACTACCGGGGAATCGGTGCGGACGTTTCAAGGGCATCGGTACGCGGTGCGGGCGATCGCCATCAGCCCCGACGGCCAGACCCTGGCCAGCGCCAGCGCCGACCAAACCCTCAAGCTGTGGAACCTGAAAACCGGTCAGCTGCTGCGAACGATTGCAATGGATGGGGCCGACGGCATGGTGCACACCCTACGGTTTAGCCCCGACGGGCAGCGACTGGCCACAGCCACCGACCAAAACACTTTGCAGCTGTGGAATGCCGCCACCGGTCAGCTCGTGCGCACCCTGGTATCGCGGGCGGGCAACGGCTACCCACCCCTGCCCCTGGCCTTTAGCCCCAGCGGCCAAACTCTGGCAACAGGCGATCGCGACAACAGCGTCAAGCTCTGGAACGCGACCACCGGAGCCCGCCAGATTACGCTCAAAGGCCACACCCAGGTAATTCGAGGGTTGGCCTTTAGCCCAGACTCCCAGCGTTTGGCCACCAGCGACGGCCAAACCGCCCGCCTGTGGAACCTGCAAACCCACGGGGCCGTGCACACCCTGGCGCTCGTTCAGTCGGCTGGGCATCCTACCCAGCCGACCAACCTGGGCGAAGTGGCCTTTAGCGCCGATGGGCAGACCCTGGCCGCCAGCGCGCTGCTGCTGCCGCTGGTAGAAAGCGAACCGATTCCCCGACAGGGCGTTGGCCTCTGGTCGGTGGCGACCGGACAGCCGCTGGCGCACCTCCACAGCGTGAGTCAGTTTCAGTTCAGCCCCAACGGTCAGTTTTTACTGGCCCAGGGGCAGCAAACGCAGCTCTGGCGACCCTACAGCAGCCTGGTGAGGTAAGCCAAAACTTTCCCGTAACCAAATCTGTAACCAAGCCCTAGAGGCCCCTAGAGGCTAGCTATGGTGATGAAACAAGACAATCCATGGTGTGAAGACAATGAATGCTTTTACCGCTAAAACTAAAACTCTGCTGACCCTGGTGGGCCTGCTGGCCCTAAGCTCAACGGCAGTCGGCGCGATCGCCTGTGCCCCTGTGCCCCGCCCAGACTCGGGATCGGTACCGGAAGAGACGGCTATACCGAACCCGACCCCTGAGCCGATCGAGCTGGAGGCCGTACTGACGCCAGAGGTGAGCGATCGCATTTTGCTAGCCGTCGCCGCCGACGTTGATCGCCCGGTTTCTACCCTCCGCATTGCCGCCTCAGAGCCGGCCACCTGGGACGGCTGCATGGGCATCTATGAGCCCGACCAGGCCTGCACCATGATCGCCATCTTTGGCCTGCGCGTTGTCGTCACCGACGGCGATCAGAGCTGGGTCTACCACACCCGTCAGGATGGGCAAGAGCTGGTGCAAAATCCCACCGCCAGCGGCAGCCGCAACGGCCTGATTCCCGACTTCATTCCCCAGGTGCAGCCTAACCCTGAAGCCGAACCTGAGACGGAACCCGAGGCCCACGTCTTTCGCGCCGTTGAATCGGGGGGGCTGGCCGGTCGCCAGTTGGAGACCGTGCTGCTAGCCGACGGCCGGCTGCTGCAAAGGGAAAACGGCACTGTAGTGTCAGAGCAGCGGGTGACGCCCGCGCAGCTCGCCGCCTTTCAACAGGTGCTAGAAGACCAGCGCTTCCCCAACCTCAACCGCATGCGCTACGTCACCGATGCCGCCTTTGCGGACTACCCCACAGTGCAGCTGTCAGCCATGTACCACCAAACCGAATACATCGACCTGGCCCTCGATGACATTCCGCCGGCCCTTCAGGCCGTCATTCAAGCCTGGGAGGAACTGATGGCCCAGGCCCAATAGCCGCTCTCCCATTTCCCTCGGGTTGGCTGGCCCATCCGCCAGGGCAGGGGCGATCGCCTCTGCCCTGGCGTTTTTTCCCTTTGTAGTTTCCCCAATGGTGGGCAGTGCCCACCCTACAGCAGCTACGTCACTGGATTAAAGCTAGTATCTTCTTTCCCAAAAGTCTCTTTAAAAGATGACTCCAGGCTGGCAAGGTGACTAACGCCCGCAAAAAGGCGGTCTCGCAGTCCTACAATCGATCGCGCGGTGGTAGGGCTAAACCCCACTGCGCGATGAATTTAAAGTAGTTGATTCTAAGCCGATTCTAAGAGGTCCAACCCATGCCTACCGCAGACCTGTTAAAGCGCATTGTGGTGATTCAAGATGACATCACTCGTCAGGAGGTCGATGCGATCGCCAACGCCGCCAATGAGTCTTTGCTGGGCGGTGGCGGGGTCGATGGGGCCATTCACCGAGCGGCGGGGCCTGAGCTGCTGGCTGCATGTCGTCGCCTGGGCGGCTGCCCAACGGGGCAAGCCAAAATCACCCAGGGCTATAACCTACCGGCCCGGTGGGTCATCCATACCGTGGGGCCAGTATGGCGCGGGGGGCAGCACGACGAAGATCAGCTGCTGGCCAGCTGCTACCAAACCAGTCTGGCCTTAGCGAGAGACTATGACATTCGCACCCTGGCGTTTCCCGCCATTAGCACCGGGGTCTATGGGTTTCCCCTAGAGCGCGCCACTGGCATTGCGATCGCAACGGTGAAAGCGGCCCTCGACCAGTCCCCCGAGGTTGAGCAGGTCAGGTTTGTCTGCTTTGGCGATCGCACCTACCGGATGTACCAGGCCCTGTTGGCTGCCGAGACTTCCGCCTGAGGCCGTCTTAGGTCAGGGCCTTCCAGACGGTGCGGGGATGCAGCAGATGGGTAGGGGGCTTAGTCAGGTGGGCTACCTCAATAAAGGCGCGGTGAACCTGGGTGTCGTGGTTGGCAGCCTGGGCCACGCGGTCAAAATAGCGCTGAAGCTGCTGGCTGAGCCACCCAGGGCGATCGCCGGTGGTCATTGGCCAGCGCAGATCCTCGCTGGTGGCCATTAGCCAGGGGGCCATCAGCGCCTTGGCCAGCTGCTTTTGAAACCCCAGGGCCAGCCCCCGGCGCCGAGGACCTTGCCGAGAACGCTCCAGGCAGCTATCCAACAGCACCGCGCCCAGGGCGGCGGCGGTCATGCCCTGGCCATAGATCGGATTAAAGGCGCACGCGGCATCGCCCAGGGCTACTACCCCGTCGGGTAGGGCGGGCAGCTTTTCATAATGGCGCCAGTGGTTTTCGGTGCGGCGATAGCACTGGATGGGCGCAATCGGTTCCCAGGCCTGGATGATATTGGCAATGGTGGGGTCGCGCAGACTGTTGGCAAAGGCCCAAAATTCCGCTTCATTGGCCGAGGGATAGTCTTTTTCGATGCCGCTGAGGGTAATCACGCAGCGATCGCCCTCCACCGGGTAGAGCACGCCGCCCCGCCGGGTTACCCCTGGTTTGGCCGCCACAATTAGGCCCTCCAGAGGGGCCTGGGCTGGGCGGCGATACCAGCGGCTGGCATAGCCCAGGAAAGAATTAACGGTCGTCGCCGGGGGACGCTGAAAGCCCAGATCCACCAGCCAGTCGGCAAGCTTTGAGTTGCGGCCCGAGGCATCGACAACCCAGTCAGCCGCCAGGGTTTGAGACTGGCCATCGCTGGCCCAGACCACCCCCGTCACCCAGGGAGGCTCACCCTGGGCCACCAGGCCCGTCGCCAAGGTAGCTCCCTGGAGTTGAAAGCCAGGCCTCTGAAGCAGGCGATCGCGCAGGTACCACTCCAGCAGCAAGCGACTACAGATCAGGCCCTCCAGGCGAGACACATGCCGGGGCATCCAGTCCCACTGAGTCAAAAACCGCCAGTCCGCCGTCCAGTCTAGCCGCAAGGCCCCCTGCGCCATCAGGTCTGTGGTCAAGCCGGGGAAGAGGGACTCTAGGATCTGGTGCCCCCGCAGCAGCAGGGCATGGACATGCTGAGCCTGGGGAACGCCGGGGCGAGGGCCGGGGGAACTGGGGATGCGATCGCGCTCCAGCAGCGTTACCCGGTCAAAGTGGTTGAGCAGCACCCGCGCCGCCAACAGCCCGGCAATGCTGCCGCCAATTACAACCGCGTGGGACATGGAGAGGTCATCCTGGATAACTGGCCAGATAACTGGCTGGATAACTGGCCTCAGGGCATCGAAAGTGATTCGATTGTATAGCAGTCGTTCCAACTCCCAAAAGGGTGGCCTGGGTGATGGGTGTAAACCGCTGCCCGTGGAGCGATCGCATGGAGCTCAGCTAGATCTCAACCCCCAATAAAAACCCCCATCGCCGTGGATGGGGGCCAGTAGAACCACTCTTTAAGGGATGAAGGGTGTACCCCAAATCCCTGCGTCAGCCCGTGGCGACTCAAAGGCATCAATGAGGTGTAACAAAAGGTTTCGCTAAACCCCAAATCGAGAGTTTAGATTGACCTTGTTACTCATTCTCATCCAGGTAGGCTTCGTCTTCTACCTCGATCTCTACCTCTGCAACATCCGTAGCCGCACCGCCGATCTCTAGCTTCTCCCTCACCTGGGCTTCTACCTTCTGGGCAAACTCAGCATCCTCTTGCAGCCGCTGGATCGTGTTCTCACGGCCCTGACCGACATTGTTGCCCTCATAGCTGTACCAGGCCCCTTTGCGCACAATTACGCCGTGCTGCTCAGCCAGGTCCACCAGACAGCCCATGGTCGAGATGCCCTGACCAAAGAGAATGTCAAACTCCCCAATGCGGAAGGGTGGAGCTACCTTGTTCTTAGCGACCTTGACTTTAGCTCGAATGCCGTACTCTTCAGTGCCCTTCTTAAGGGTTTGAATGCGGCGAATATCGAGGCGCACCGAGGCATAGAACTTGAGGGCATTGCCCCCGGTGGTGACTTCGGGGTTGCCATAGGAAATACCAATTTTCTGGCGCAGCTGGTTCAAGAAGATGACCGTACACTGCGATTTGCCAATGCTGCCGGTAATTTTTCGCAGCGCCTGGCTCATCAATCGCGCCTGAAGGCCCACGTGGGCGTCGCCCATCTCCCCTTCGATTTCGGCGCGGGGCACCAGGGCCGCTACCGAGTCTACAACGACCACATCGATAGCCGACGATCGCACCAGCTGATCGACTACCTCCAGGCCCATCTCTCCAGTGTCGGGCTGCGACACCAGCAGCTCATCGACGTTGACCCCCAGAGCGGCGGCATAGATGGGGTCAAGGGCGTGCTCGGCATCGACAAAGGCGGCTACCCCGCCCATCTTCTGCACTTCGGCCAGCACGTGAAGGGCCACAGTGGTTTTACCCGAACTCTCGGGGCCATAGATCTCGATCACGCGGCCCTTGGGCAGGCCACCGCCTAGGGCCAGGTCAAGGGTTAGCGCCCCGGTGGGAATGGTTTCTACCTTCATGCGGGCGGCATCACCCAGGCGCATAATGGAGCCTTTGCCAAAGTTGCGCTCAATCTGGCCGAGCACCATTGTCAGAGCCTTTTCCTTTTCGGTTTCTTCTTTGCCTTTTTTTGCCGCCATAGTCGCCTCAGTGCTGTAGGACAAGACCCCTGAACCCCAGGACAGTTGTCTTTAGAGAACTAGTATAGTACGCTTGTCCTAAATAGCAAATAGGTAGTTATCCAATCTGCGTAGGATAACTGACGTTCAGCCCCCAGTAACTAAGGGGGAGGTCAGGTCATGGCACACCATAACTTAACGACACTTATCGCCTTTCCTGATTGGATGGTGGCTGTTACCCATCGGCCCACTGGCTATCGCTGCTGGGTGATTACGCCCGAACT
>DASQNN010000085.1:0-2310 GCA_035644955.1 Nodosilinea sp.
ACCGTGGAGGGGGTCGCGCGGGTCGATCGAGTCGGGGGCGTCGACCCCGAAATTCGGGTTGATCTCGACCCCGAACAGCTCGATGCTCTGGGGATTACCGCTACCCAGGTCAACGACCAGATTCGGGCGCTGAACATCAACCTGCCCAGTGGACGGGCCACCCTGGGCGGCCAAGAACAGAGCTTTCGTACCCTGGGCAGTGCCCCCACCGTCGAGGCGTTTCAGGCGGCCCGGATTGCGCTGCCCGATGGCACCACGGTGCCTTTGACAAGTCTGGGCACCGTCGAAAGCGGCTTTCAAGAAGCGCGTCAGGCGGCTCAGTTGGCTAACCAGCCGGTGGTGGCGTTTTCAATTTATCGCAGCACGGGCAGCGTTTTGGTGTCGGTGGAAGAGGGCGTGCGGGCGGCGGTGGAGCGGCTGAATGAAACTCTGCCCGAGGACGTCGATATTGAGCTGATCTTTACCCGCGCTACCGAAATTCGCGACTCGTACCAGGCGTCTATCGACGCGCTGATTTTGGGCTGCGTGCTGGCAGTGGTGGTGGTGGGCGTGTTTTTGCTCGACTGGCGGGCCACGCTGGTGACCGCCACGGCTCTGCCCCTGTCGATTATCCCCACATTTTTGGTGCTGGGCTGGTTAGACTACACCCTCAACAGCATGACCCTGCTGGCGTTGACCCTGGCGGTGGGGAATTTGGTCGACGACGCGATCGTTGAAATTGAGAACGTTGAGCGCCACATGCACATGGGCAAGCGGCCGTTTCAGGCGGCGCTCGACTCGACCTCGGAGGTGGGGCTGGCCGTGGTCACCACCACCGCGACTATTGTGGCGGTGTTTTTGCCGGTGGCCTTTATGGGCGGCATTCCGGGGCAGTTCTTTCAGCCCTTTGGGGTGACGGTGGTGACGGCGACGGTGTTTTCGACCATCGTGGCCCGGCTGGTGACGCCGATGATGGCGGCCTACCTGCTCAAAGGCAAGCCTCAGGCGGTGGGAGACTCTCTGGAGCCCTTTGGCGACAATGGCAATGGCAACGGCAACGGCCATAGCACTGGTAGGGCACCGCGCCGTGGCCCCTACCGCAGTCTGCTGGGCTGGGCGCTGCGGCACCGGGGGCTGACAATTGCGCTGGCGCTGGTCTTCTTTGTCGGCAGCCTACAGCTCGTGCCCTTCATTCCCACCAGCCTGTTTGACAGCAGCGACTCGGGTTTGTCTACCGTCTCGGTAGAGCTGCCGCCCGGCGCTACCCTGGCTGACACTCGTCGAGTGACCACCCAGATTAGTGAGGGGCTGCTGAACGACCCGGCGGTATCGACGGTGCTGTCTACCGAGGGGGGTGATGACGGCGTTAACCAGGCCACTCTGTACGCCCGTTTGCTGCCGAAGGGCGATCGCGACCTGTCCCAGGCGCAGTTTGAGCAGCAGGCTCGGGATATTTTTCAGCAGGTGCCTGGGGCCCGCATTACCTTTCAGAGCAGCGGCGCCTCGGGGGAAGGCAAAGACCTGACCGTGGTGCTAAAGAGTGACGACCCTCAAGCTCTGCGCCAAGCGTCCGACGCGCTTACCCGCGAAATGCGCGGCCTGGCAGGGCTGGTGGATGTTAGCTCTAGCGCCAGTCTGGTGCGGCCCGAGGTGCAGATTATTCCCGATGTGGACCGCGCGGCGGACCTGGGGGTGACGGTGCAGGCGATCGCGGCTACGGCCTCTTTGGCCACCCTGGGTGATACCGACGCCAACCTGGCGGACTTTAACCTGGGCGATCGCCAGATTCCGATTCGCGTGCAGATTGACCCTGCCTTTCGCGATCGCCCAGAGCTGCTGCAAACCCTACAGGTGCCTAGCCAAAATGGTGGCCTGGTGCCCCTGGCCGCGGTGGCCGATGTGCGGTTTGGCAGTGGCCCGGCCCAGATTAACCGCTTCGATCGCTCCCGTGAGGTGACCATTGGCGGCAACCTCCAGGGCATTACCCTGGGGCAGGGACTAGCCCAAGTTGACGAACTGCCGACCATGCAAAACCTCCCCGCGGTTGTCACCCAGCAGCCTGGGGGCGACGCCGAAATCATGCGGGATATTTTTAGCCGCTTTGCCCTGGCCCTGGCGACGGCGGTGCTGATGATTTTTGCGGTGCTGGTGCTGCTGTACAACAGCTTTATTTACCCCATAGCGGTGATGGCGGCGCTGCCGCTATCGGTGGGCGGGGCGCTGATGGCCCTGCTGATTACCCAAAAACCCCTGGGGCTGTTTGCCCTGATCGGCATTGTGCTGCTGATGGGCCTGGTAACTAAAAACGCGATTTTGCTGGTGGACTATGCC
>DASQNN010000086.1:0-4074 GCA_035644955.1 Nodosilinea sp.
TCTCCAATGGAGGGCTGGTCACGCTGGGGGTGGCCAGCAGCCGGCGCACCAGCCAGCGGGCCGCCCTCAGCTCACGGTAGCGACCGGCCAGCACCGCCTCAGTCAACAGGCTGCCCCGCCCTCGCCGCTGCTCGGCTTCGACCTGGGCCATCACCGCCTCGATCTGCTGCACCGACGACTGCCGCAGGTTGAAGCGCAGCACCGCGAGGGCGTTGGGCAGCGGCGCGGCGCGGTCGGGGCGCTCTTGCCGGGAAACGGGCGGCTGATTTTCTGGCCCGACCAGGTCGGTCTGCGGCGGGGGCGGGGGGGCGACCTGCGGCTCCGCCAGCCGTTGAATTAATGCCCCCAGATCGGCCACGGCCATGCTGCGGGCCCCAAACCCATCGGCCCCCATCTGGCGGGCGGCGGCCTCTAGTACCGGCTCGGCCTGGGCGCTGAGCACCAGCACCGGCAGGGTGGGGTAGCGGGCCTTGATGTCGGCGCAGAGGCGCAGCCCCGGCAGCTGGTCGGGTCGCCCCGCCCCCAGCCCCAGGTCGAGAATGACTAGGTCCAGGTCGGGGCGGGGGCTATCTCCCTGGGCTTCCGCCCCAGGCCCCGCCGGGCCATCGGCTGCGTCAGCGGCCAGGCCAGCGCGGCTGGTCAAAATGGCCAGGGCGTCGCCAGCCTGGGTGGCCTCGGCCACCACCTGGTACCCGGCGCTTTGCTCCAGCCAAATGCGCAGGCCCAGCCGAAACACCGGGTCTTCGTCTACCAGCATGAGGCGCAGGGGGGCAATCGTCATTCTGAATCTGCCGTTGAGGAACGTCCCCCACCGGGCACGGGCTTGCCTTCGGCTTCCCAGATCGACCAGATGTAGGCGCGCTCGGCGGTCCAGAGGGCGATCGCAGACCTGGCCTCGCCGTGGAGGGCCCGCCCCGGCGCAATTTGACCCGCCAAATTGATCGCCGCCGTCAAACTGCCGCCGTAGGCCAAGTTCTTGGCCTGATCCAAAATTGGCTTGTCTTCTGCCATCTGAATCGAGGCCGTCCACTCCTCCACCAAGCCCTGGGCGCGGCCGTGGAGAGCCCGCCCAGACTGAATCTTCAGCGCCTCGGTGATGGCCTCCTGGAGCTTGCCCTGTTCGGCCAAGGCCACCGCCGCATCGAGCATGGGTCGGTCTTCGATCACCTGAATTTCCTGCTGCCACCCGGCGATCAGGGTTTGGGCCTCTACCCGCAGGGCGCGACCCGGCTCGACTTCTGCCGCCTTGGCGATCGCGGTTTCTAGGGCGGGAATGGTGCCGGGGCGAGCCAGGCTGCGGGCCTGGGTCAAGAGGGGGCGATCTTCAATGCGCTGGAGGTTGGCCTGCCACTGGGCTATCAGAGTCTGCCCCTGAATGCGCCGGGGACGGTCGACGTCTACCATGCCGGCCTGGTGCATCGCCCAGTGGTAGGTGGCTTGCTGGCCGAGTCTGGCCACCATGTCGCTAAACTTCAGCCGCCTCAGGTCGTTAAGCTGGTCGCTCCAGTCTTCCCGTGACGATAGATCGGCGGCCGCGTAGGGGCTGTTCGCCGGCAGCTGGTCGATGGCGCTGATCGCCTCCATCAGGCCAAACAGATGGCCGTAGCGGGGGGCCAGCCCTTCGCCCACCGGCTCGGCCTGACGGGCCAGCTTTTGGGCCTGAGCCAGGTGCAAAAGCTCCTGGGCTGCCTGGGCCAGGTGGGGGCTGGGGGGCACCACGCTGGCAAGTTCCAGGGCACTATCGCGATTGCCCACCTGCCAGCGCTGGAGGGCGACATCCAGCACCGTCTTGCTCCAGGCATTGACGTCATTTTCTGCCGCTGGCCACACCTGAGTACTGAGGTTGATCGACCGCGCCAGCACCACCGCCTGGCGCAAATTCTCAATCTGGTTGGTGCCCGCCAGGGCGCGGGCCTGCAAAAGCTGATTCCAGGCCTGCTGCTCGATCAACAGCTGTCGCTGCCAAAACACGTAGCGCGTGGTGAGCCAGTAGTCGCTCTCCAGGGCTTTAAACTCTTGCAGGTGGGCCTTGGCCAGTTCCCAGTCGCTGGCGGCTAGAGCCGGTCTGAGCTTGGCCTCAATCGCCCGGCCCTGCTCCCAGTCTTGCTGCCACTCAAAAATCACCGCCTGGGCCGAGTTGCGCAGCGGCGTATCGAGGGGAATTTCGCCCGCCAGCTTGACCGCGTCGTCGAGCTTGCCCGCCTGGGCCCAGCGGTTGGCCAGCACCAAAATCTGCTCCGAGGCATCCGTTAAAATTTCCTGGGATTCCTCGTACTGGGCGTGGGTTTTGGGCCAGTTGGCGGTCAGCAGCACCGACTGCACCAGGTTGTTGGGTTCGCCGGTGCGAGCCTGGGCTTTGGCGCAGTACAGCAGGTCACTGGCCGAGTGAAAGGGCGTGATTTGCTCACAGTCGGGCAGGGGCGGAATGCGGGTCAGCCACATCAGCGCCCAGCCGCAGAACACCCCCGACCCCGCCAGCAGCAGCACCCACAGCGTCAGCCAGGCCCACTCCAACGGCTTGACCTGGCGGCTGGGCTGGGGGCGCTGCCGTCGGGAAGTCAAAGGCGAAGAGGCCGGTGTAGATGCCATGAAGTCGAACTACCGAGAGCGAGCAGTGGGATCTCGACTGCCAGGCAGATTGCAAGCCTGGCTGCATCGGCTCAAACCCCTGCCAAATGCAAAAGATGCTGACACATTGTAGAAGCAATCTATAGACTTGATCTTAGATTGTGGGCCTATTTTTCGGGGGATGGTATGGGGAAGAGAACAGGTGGGGCGCGCGGCACAAAAGGCCGCTTGGGCCATGGGCCGAAGGATAGATGTTTAGCGATATTTAGTCGATCTCCGAGGGCGATCGCCCTGGCGGCCGTTCTAGGGCTAGCCGCTGCGCTCGGTGCCGCCCCCAGTGCTGCCAACGACCAGCTGCGACAGTTTTTAATCAGCCGCAACTGCGTGGCCTGCGACCTCAGCGGTACCATACTGGCTGGGGCCAATTTAGAAAACGCCAACCTAACCAACGCCAACCTGGCCGGGGCTAACCTCAGCCGGGCCCGACTGCCCGGTGCCCAGATGACTCAGAGCGACCTGCGCCAGGCCAACCTCAGCCAGGCAGTCATCAGCCAGGCCAACCTGTCGGGAGCCGACCTGGCGGGAGCCAACCTCGGTGAGGCCACCCTTACCCGTAGCCGCCTCGTGGAGGTCAACGCCCCCAACGTTAACCTTGAGCATGCCGAAGCCCGCAACAGCAACTGGTACGGCAGCGACCTCAGCGGCAGTCAGCTGGATGGCGGCACCTTTGCCCAGGCCAGCTTCTCGGCCACCGATCTCACCAACGCCACCCTGACCAAGGGACAGTTCTACCGGGCCGACATGATCGGCACCCGCCTGGATGGAGCCGACCTCACCGGGGCCGACCTGCGCGAGGCGCTCATTCGCGATGCCTCCCTGGTGGGGGCAGACTTTACTGATGCCGACCTGCTGGGGGCCAACCTCAACCGCACCGACCTCAGCACCGCCCGGTTTTGCAACACTCGCATGGCCAACGGCGACATCAACAACGAGCACTGCACCGATCAGGAGCTGTGAGCTGCCAGGCCCAGCTAGAGCGTGACGGGTAGTGTCTCCGTTGATGAGGCCAACAGTCAAAGGCCAGCAGGGTGAGCGGGTCGAAAACAGGCGAGGCTGCTTAGCCGCCGCGCGGCCGCGCTGTTTGAGGGCTTCATTAAAAGGCGATTTCTGCAATTTCCAACCGCTGCGGTCTCTGCTGTAGCGCTGGCCAACTGCGAAAGCATAGCGCCCCTCGATGCCGCCACCGCTGACCTGTTCAATCGCTACTGGACCGAGCTAACCAGCGGCTAACGACAAGACCCAGGAACGCTGTACGCTTTAGGCAAACCGTTGCTGATGTCTTGGCATGACCTTTCTTATTGTTGCGATCGCCCCCTGGCTGCTCTTGCTCTACGCCGTCCTGGTGATGGCCGGGGGTGTAATGGGCTATCTCAAAGCCAAAAGCAAACCATCGCTGATCTCTGGGCTGATCAGCGGCACAGCGTTGCTGGCGGCCTGGTGGATTAG
>DASQNN010000087.1:0-3032 GCA_035644955.1 Nodosilinea sp.
GCACCGCCTCGCGCAGACCTGGCTCATCGTCTACCAGTAAGATATTTCCGGCTTGCTCAGACATAACATCGCCCCAGATGACCTATCACTGCTCACTTTAACTCGGAATTGTCGGGGCGGGCGGGTCTGAGCAGCACTGGGTAACACCAAGGGGTAGATATTTTTAGCAGAACGTAGTTCAAGGCTGAAACGCCCCTAAAATTCTGGGCAAATTTTAGCCGCCAATTTTTGATCGACTACCATTGAAGACAGACCCCATCCAGGCCGTAAACGCGTTTGGGCCTGGGCTAGCGATGATAGGAGTGCAAATATGGACGGGTCCCAGACCATGCTGAAGAGCGCGTTGCTCAACCGTCTGGCGATTAACCTCGACACCGCCGAAGCGTTTGGCCCCATTGTCGAACTTTGGGTAAATGGGCGCACCCACCAGGTCAGAGGCATTGGCTGTAGCGCGGGCGGCTTGCTCAACCGTCAGAGCCAACGATTTCTCTGGTCTCAGGTGGGCTCCATTGGGCGCGACGGGGTGGTGGTTAAAGCCGGGGCGCAGGTTGAGGCCATCGATGAGCACCTGCAAGACTGTCTGCCCCTCGCCGAGCTAGAGCTGTGGTCTGACCACGGCGATCGCGTAGGTCAGCTCACCGACTACCGCTTTGACCCCGCTAGCGGCAACATTCTGCAATACCTGTTTGTGCCCACTGAGACCAGCAGTCTGGCCCCTGGCCTCTACGCCCTGGACCCGGTTGCCGTCATTAGCACCGGTCGCCGCCGCCTGATGGCTGAGGCCGCCGCCCTCGACGCAGCGCCTATGGTAAAAGCTGGGGTACAGTCCGCCCCGTCGCAGCCGCCACACTCGCCCCAGTCTCCCTTCGATCGCATTCCCTTCGACAAAATGCCCGACCCTCGCCGCAGCTGGGATGCCGCCGTCAAGGGCACGCAAACTCTGCGGGATCAGGTGAATGAGCAACTACAGGACGGCCGCCAAAAGTGGGGAGCCGAGGCCCAAGACCGCAGCCACAAAATTCAGGCCGAAGCCCAAGACAAACTGGGCGGTCTGCTGGGCAACGTCAAAAAGCGCACCCGCCATCTGCGCAACCAGCTGCGCGAGGCGGTCACCGACGCCACCGCTGGGCTGCCCTCGGGGCCAAACCTGCGCGACGACAAAGCACCCACCATCGACGTCGATGCCATGGAGCTTTGGCCCGAGGACGATCTGCCGCCAGAACGCCCCGGCCCTCGTTAGCGAAGAGTGGCTCGCTACAGATCGCGCTGGTAGTCGGCAATCGCTTCCATGAGATCGGCCTTGCTCCCCGCCGGAATCAGATCGGCCAGGGTAACGGTCTTTTGACCGCCGCCAATCGCCACGGCGGTGCTGGTGAGAATATCGGCTACCGCCGCTTCGGTCACCCGATCGCCAGCAACCAGAGGATATAGCTTTTCGGCCAAGGGCGTGTGCAGCTTGGCATCGCCCAGGTAGAGGTGCCACTTGGCCACATCGAGATACACTTTGTCGCCAATGGCCGCAGCGAGAGATTCAATAGCGCGGGCAGTAGAAGCGTTAGACATAGTACGGGTTCTCCATTTAAGGCTCTCCGCTGAGGTCAGGATCGGAGGTGGGGGACAGGGGCGCAGGAGAGTAGTCTGCGATCGCAAAAATATAGACAGCGTTGCCCAACAAAACGGGCAGCCAGGCCAGCGTTACCTTGCTCACCCAGGGCACAAAAGCCGGGTCAAGGGTATGAAAAAACCACAGCCCCGAGTTGACGGCAGTAAACGCCGCCACATGCACCGCAAAGTTGATGCGGTCTTCTAATTTGCGGTAGGCGGGGTCTTCTCGGGTGGGTTTACGGGGCCAACGGGGCGGCATAGGCCAAAATCACAATTACGCTACAGTCTTCATTCTAAAGCTGTAGGGGCTAAAGGCGGGGAGGGCATACCCCACTGGGCAATATAGGTAAATATGGCCAGAGCCGCTGCCGTCTGCACGTTGAGCGACTGCACCATACCGTACTGCGGAATCACCACCGCCTGGGCGCACGCCGCCGCCACCGCCGGGGGAATGCCCGTCAGCTCGCGCCCCAGCACCAGCACCGCCCGCTCGGGAAAGCGCAGCTCAGTCAGGGGCATCGCCTGGGGCTGTAGATCTAGGGCAATGGGAGTGTAGTCCTGCCGCTGGCGGTCGGCCAACCACTGGGGCAGCTGCTCTACGGCACATTCTGCCAGGGGTTGCCACTGGTGAGTGGTCACCGCCCCCTGGCGAAACCTGCGGTCTTGGACCAGGCTCAGCGATCGCAGCACCAGCCCCTCCAGCCGAAAGGCTTCGGCCGTGCGGCACAGCACGCCCAAATTCATCGGGTTTTCGACCAGAGAGGCGCACACCACCAGCCGATGGCGCGGCAGGTTGGGGTACTGGGTACGCGATAGCGCCATGGGCAAAACCAACCTGCAACAACGTGCAGCGATAGAACATTGACTAGAAAACCCGCCCTGGTTAAGGAGGACGGGTCAAAAGTCATTTTATAGGACCTGAATATTACAGGACGTGCATGGGCGCCTAGGCCTTTAGCAGCTCAATGTTGGAAAACACAAATTCCTGCGAGTCGGTGCTGCTGTCGGTGCCGCTGTCGGTTTCAGTTTCAATCAGGCGGCGAGAGAGAATGTAGTACCCACCCACTTCGGTGTACTCATCTTCAAAGTCGCTGAGACCGCCCTTTTGTTCGCCGGTTTTAGGATCGTGGTAAACCGAGTCGTAGCGGTGCGACAGGTAGCCCGCCCCGGTATCGTGGCTGCTGTAGGTGTGAATGGTAACAACCACACCGTGAATGTGGCGGTGCACCATAGACACTTCCTGATTCTTCACCTCATAGCGATCGCCCTCAGCCTTGCCGCCCATAAGAATTTCGACCGCCCCATCGTCTAGGGTTTTGCCATAGCTAAAGGTGTTATTGCCGTGGGAGTCTTCAAACTCGCGCCGCACGCGGTGAATGGATACCTCAAACAACTGTCCGTGCACCATCTTTTGAGCCGCTTCATCG
>DASQNN010000088.1:0-2616 GCA_035644955.1 Nodosilinea sp.
TAACAGATTTGTGTTTGTTCCTACAAAATGGCTATTACCCCAGACTCGGTTCGAGAACTGCTCCACTCCGATGACTACGGGGATCGGCTGCGGGCCGTCAATCAGCTGCGCGAACTAGACCCGGCAGAGGCTTTTGATCTGGTACAGCTGGCGGCCAACGACGGCAATGCTCGGGTGCGCTACGCCGCCATCAGCCAGATCGCCAGCCTGGGCCAGCAGGATTTGGCCACCGTAGAGCCGCTGCTGATGCGATCGCTTACCCAAGACCCCGAACCCGACGTGCAGGCCGCCGCCGCCGACACCATTGGGGGGCTAAAGCTCAAAAGCGCCTATCCCGACCTAGCCGCGCTTTACCACAGCACCGAAGAATGGCTAGTGAAATTTAGCATCGTGGCGGCCCTAGGCGAACTGGGCGAACCGGCCGCCTTCGACCTCTTGCAAGAAGCGCTCACTTCAGACAATGAGCTCATTGCCACCGCCGCCATTGGCGCGTTGGGAGAGTTGGGCGATAGCCGTGCCCTGCCGCTGCTGCTCAACCACACCACCCACCCCGACTGGCAGGCGCGCCATCGGCTGGTGCAGGCTCTAGCCCAGTTTTCAGAGCCAGAGGCTCAGGCGGCGCTGCAACAGCTCACCAATGACGAGTCTGATATTGTGGCTGGTGCTGCCCGCCAGCACCTGGGCGGCTAGCAAGCCAATTTTTCTGATGACAGATTCATTGGTTTAATTTGCTTAATATTGCTTAGTCTTTTTCTCAGATTAGGTCTCAGATTAGGCTTGAGGGTAGCAAAGATCAGGCTAAGTAGAGATAGCCCAATCTTTTTCTATCTTCGGTCTCCATAGAACCAAACATAGTTTTTGTCTAGATAAAATAGGTTTGAAATAGCGATTTGCCTCAGGTCAATTTGCTATTGACGAGGTCCCGGCAAAGTTTGCTATAGTGAAATAGTGGTTGCATTGCCATGGCCTTGGCGCTTTCGTCGGGTTTAGTTTTGGCTTAAACCAGTGCCAAGACTGACCTTGTTGCCAAGCAAACCTTGTTTAGGGTTATGCATAAGCGCTTGGCTCTAGGCAATCTATAAAAAATACCAATAGTTTATTAGTTGTTAAAGATTGGTTTTGCCTGATTAATGTCTGCCCCCCGAGTCAGACGCTTTCAAAACTATTGAACTCAAGACATTGGAGATGGCCTGAGTGATTGCAACTTCTCCATCCGCACAGCAGCAAAAGTGGGACACCCTGAGCTTTGTATCAACGCTGTATTTGCAGCCTGTACTGGAGCTTTTGCTGAGAGACGTTCCCGCCCCATGGCAAGCTGAGGTGCGACTCGGTTTACAAGAAGCGCTGGTAAATGCGGCTAAGCACGGTAATCGCCTCGATCCAGCTAAGTGCATTTCCGTTAAGTACGCCGCTTCGGCCTCTCAGCTGTGGTGGGTGATTGCAGACCAGGGAAACGGGTTCAGCCATCCCTGTGGTTACCACGAAGCTAAAGATAACAACTGCACTGTCCACCCGGGCGAATGTGGGCGTGGGCTTTACATCCTCTACCAAGTATTTGACCAGGTCACCTGGTGCAAAGGCGGCTGCGAGCTGCACCTCGGCAAAGTGGTGCGGCAGCCTCGCCGACTGCCGCTGATTCGCTAGGGGCTAGGCTAGGGGACTTTGCGATCGCCATGGCTAGGGCAAGGGGGCGCTTGCAGGCTATGGTTGAGCCAGCCTGTGGCCTGCTCGACTCGTACCAGGGCTTCTTCAGAATTTTGCTTGAGCAAAAACACCAGCGCTGCTGCCAACTGCTCACTGGCGCGCACCCTGCGATCGCGGTTGAGTCGGTGCCAGTCGGTGGGTTTAATCGCCAATCGCTCGGCCAGGAGCTGAGCCAGTTCCAGGTTGGTCAATTCGGCGGCGGGCTTGGTGGCCTGGGCCTGGGCCTGGGGTGTCGTGGACGAATCAAACGAAAAAGCCATAGTTCCTGAAACCAGTTGGGGTTAACTAGAAGATATAACCTGTCCCGGTATCTATGCTGCGGGCAGAGGTCTCTATCTACGTATTTTGCACAATGAATCCAATCCTTTGGCGGCAGCGACACCACAGTCAGCGAGGATCGGTAGGCGGACCCCCCGAAGATGCTCGTCCTTTGGCTGAGCTGATGCAGCAGCTAGAGGGACTGGAGGTCCGCCTGTACCAGCTTAAAACCGGGATCTCGAATTTGCTCCAGCTGCAGCAGATTGAGGCAGCGACGCCCAGAGAGGACGCCCAGCGATCGACCCAAGACGTTGCCCATCTGCAAGAAGCCGCTGACGCCTTTGAGCTGGAGCTGGCCAGTCGGGTCGTCAGTTGGCAGCACCTGCAGGAGCCCTTTTGGCAGGCGGTGCGCTTTGGCGGGCTAGGGCTGTTGGCAGGCTGGGGCTTGGCCTGGCTGGTCTACGCTCGCTGAGTCAGCCGCCAATTTATTGGCCTGAAAAATTTATTGGCCAAACTTTTTTAGGTTGACCAAAAGTAATTCCCCTTCCATGCTAGGATTATAAATCGTGGACAGGGCGGGTCGGTGCCCGAGTGGTTAATGGGGGTGGACTGTAAATCCACTGGCTACGCCTACGCTGGTTCGAATCCAGCCCG
>DASQNN010000089.1:0-6278 GCA_035644955.1 Nodosilinea sp.
CAGCTTTTGAATCTGCTGGCGGGCGTCGGAGCCGATCACCTTCAGCATGCTGCCTTTTTTGCCGATCAAAATGCCCTTCTGCGACTCGCGCTCGACGTGGATGGTGGCGAGAATGCGGGTGATATTGGTGTCTTCTTCGACCCGGTCGATGGCGATCGCCACCGAGTGGGGCACCTCTTCGCGGGTATTCAGCAAAATCTGCTCGCGAATCAGCTCGCCCATAATGAAGCGCTCAGGCTGGTCGGTGACCAGATCGGGCGGGTAGTAGTAGGGGCCGGGTTCGAGCTGGTCGATCAGGGTGGCTAGCAGGGTGTCGAGGCCACTCTCGTGGAGGGCTGAGAACTTGACCAGGGGCCAGCTGTGGGCGTCAGCCATCTGCTGGTAGCTGGCGTCGAGGGGGGCGATCGCATCGGCCTCCTCGGGCTGCTGGTCAACTTTGTTGATGCCCAACACCACCGGGCCGCTGGAGTGGGCCAGCAGCTCGGCCACAAACTGGTCGCCGCGCCCGGCCGCCACGCTGCCATCTACCACCAGCAGGGTGGCATCTACCGAGTCGATGGCTACGCGGGCGTTTTTGACCAAAATTTTGCCCAGCTCGTGGTGGGGCTTGTGAATGCCGGGGGTATCGACAAAAATAATCTGCGCCTGGTCGGTCGACAAAATGCCCCGCAGGCGGTTGCGGGTGGTCTGGGCCGTGGGGGAGGTAATGGCTACCTTTTGGCCCACCAGGGCGTTCATCAGAGTCGATTTGCCTACGTTGGGGCGGCCCACAATGCCCACAAAACCTGACCTAAACCCCTCCGGCGGCGTGGGGATAGCGCTGTAGCCGACTGGGTCAAATGCATCCACCATGCTAATAGCCTGTTACGTGAACCACCACTTCGCGGGCCGAACCCCGCGCCCGGTGTTCCCACAGGTAGATTCCCTGCCAGGTGCCCAGGGCCAGCCGCCCCTCCATAACCGGAATCGTTTCGCTGGTGTGGGTGAGCACGGTGCGAATGTGGGCGGGCATGTCGTCGGGGCCTTCGGTGCTGTGGATGTAGTGGTTGCCCTCGGGCACCAGCTTAGCCAAAAAATTCTCCAAATCGACCAGCACGTCGGGGTCGGCATTTTCTTGGATGATCAAGCTGGCGGAGGTGTGGCGCAAAAACACCGTACACAGTCCAGTCTTGACTCCCGAGGCGCGCACCACCTGATCGACCTCGGCGGTAAACCGCTGGAGGGATTTACCCTGCGATCGCAGGGTAAGCACCTGCTGGTGGTGGCGGGTGGTGGCAGTGGAAGGTGTCATCGACCAATCCTCAGAATAGACCGTTCTCTATTCTGTCAGAATTAATCACCCTCGGAGACATTTGTTACGCCAGGCTGCTGCTATTCCACCCTTAGGGGCACCAGGCGACCCTGGGTAGTTAGCCCTAGCCGCATCGGCTGGTTGGGCAGAATGGGGCTGCCGGTTAGGGCGCACACCTGCTCGCGCTCGGCCACAGCCCCAAAGCTGGCGCAAATGTCGCCGGGCTGTAGCTGGGTGGGGCCTTCGGTGGGACTTTCAGTGAGGCCTTCGGTGTGCCCTTGTTCCACGTACTGCCAAAGAATGTCGCGAATCAACGCCTGATATCCCCGGTTGCCGGCCAGGGCTTTAAGTTTTTCCTTCAGCGATCGCTCCAGGCGAATGCTGGTGACTTCCATATCAGTGGTCGATACGCGAGTTAAGGTTGGCATCGGTGGGCACACCTCCAAAGGGACATAGAAAACACAGTTCTAAAATTTGTCACAACTGGGCTGTAGCTGCCACTAACTAGCAGCTGTTATAAGTTGCTGCTCACGAGTGATCGCTCACTACCAGTGTAGACAGACTAGACACGTTTGTATTACACGTGTAGTATTAACGTTATTCGAGCGTATCCGTCAAGCCTTGGCCCCTGGGCGCAAGGTCTTGAGCCCAAGGATGCCCTCACTGCCTTCCTAAGCCTTGCTGTTTTAGCTTGAGGAACCCCGCTATGTACCACATCTTGTCTACTGGCACCGCAGTTAAGATCGCCGTCACCACGGGCGATGCTGGCCAGCTGGGCATGGCGGCGGGGTTCGCTGCTCTCACAGGCGATCGCCGCAGGGGCAATCTCTACCTGTGGTTTGGGCAGTTCGTCGGGTTATGGGGATGCCTGATCACAGGCGATCGCACCGGTTGGCGATATTCCCACCCCTTCTCCCAGCATTTTGTGTTTCAGCATTAACCTGACTCCCAAGTTGGCTCATCGTCTTGGGTTAGCTGTTTTTGGCTAGTTCCGGCTCGATCGGGCTTCAGATTTGGGTCCGCAGCTGTATTACCGTCGCCGTTGGCCTTTCGTCCGAAAGCCAGGGGTCCGCACCGGTATTTACCCACGGCATGGTCGGCAAAGGCCGCAACTGCCCGGGGACCACCGGGGGATGCACCCAAGGCTGCTGCGCGATCGCCGGGTAGGGCGACCCTGTGGAGCACCCTGAGGTAACCCCAGGGGCCGCTGCCGCCTCGACACAGCAGACTGACACCGCAAGCTTAAGCACCGAAACAAAAGCGCTGAAACAAAAGCGCCGCAACGAATCCACAAGTATTTAAGGCATGAGGGATCATGTTGAAGCTGACCTATTCCGATGCAGACTTACTGATCGAACAATTAGATCTCACCGTAGAAGCCGTCGTGACCCAGCGCAGCCTGGTGGCGCTGCGGGCGGGGCAGCCCCTGGTGGTGCAGCCGGGTTATGGAGCTTTTGCTTTGCCCGCTGACCTGCCGGGGGTAGCTACGCTCAAAGCCTTTGGCCAGGGGGCGATCGACATTGCCCCCTGCGACGCCGACTGGCTTGAAGTTACCCTGCGGGGCACCTGGCTGGCCGACAATGCCACCAGCGCCGAGGGCATTCTGGTGGCTGAACTCGGCACTGCCCTGGAGCGCCAGCTCGTTGCCCTGTGGCAGTGCAGCCTGAACTGGGCAGCGGCCCCCTGCTCCCAGGGGCGCTAAAGTTGGGTGGCCGTGACCCCATCGCTCAGGCTTTGCAGTACCGTAGAAAATGAGGGCCGGATAGCTTTCCTGTTGAAACTTTTGCAACCTAACCCAACGCAGACCCAAGGAGTGATTGACGATGGCTGACAATGCAACCTACCTTACCCTCACCGCCGACAACTTTGAGGCTGAGGTAATGCAGAGCGATATGCCGGTGCTGGTCGACTTTTGGGCCGCCTGGTGTGGCCCTTGCCGCATCATGAACCCCATTGTGGAAGAGATGGCGGATGTCTTTGCTGGGCGGGCTAAGGTCGCCAAGCTCAACGTCGATGAAGAAGATGCCCTGGCCCTTCAGTACCACGTGATGGCTATCCCTACCCTGATCTTTTTCCAGAATGGAGAGCGGGTTGACACCATTGAAGGGGTCGTGTCAAAAGATGACCTGGCGGCTCGGCTAGAGGCGCTGATAACGACCAACTCGGCGGCCTAGCGGAGTTCGTTGCTCCTGTCTATCTCGGTTGGCAGGGGCAACTCTACTGGGTTACCCCGTGCAGCACCGCCTCGCCGTTGATGAACTCAAGGCCATCAAGGGTTAAGCCGGCCTGGGGCAGGGCGAGGTTGATGCGCTCGGTAATTTGGGCGGGGTCGAGGCCGGTGAGGCGGGCTACATCGGCCACCGAGAGGTTAACGCGGCCAATTTGCACGCGGGTGTCGTCGCCCAGCACCAGCCGCCCGTTGGTGACGCGGGGGCTACCCTCAATGCCAATGTAGAGGGGGCGATCGCCCAGCATGGGCACGGTGTCTAGGGCCGTATTTAACGCTTGGCGGGCCTGGGGCGGCAGCGATTGGGTGGGCAGGTCAGCGGGGTTGACGACCATGCCGCCGGAAACGCGATCGCCGCGAATAGTTGCATTTAGGCTGCCAGCCGCCGGCAAAAGTGCCGCCGCCTGAGGAGTTTGGGCTATACCCTCGGCCAGCAGCTGGGTGAGTTCGGCCTCGCTCAGCGAAATTTCGACCTGATTATTGTTGCCGTAGCGTACTCCCTGACCACTGGCCAGCTTGCTTTGCAGCAGGTTGCCGCCGCCGGTGCCGGCAGCGGCTACGGCGGTATCGGCACCGCTGGTGCTGTACCAGGTGGGCAGCGCCGTCGCCCGATTCCAGTAGAAGGCGGTGGCGGCAGCGGCCCCCGCCGACAGCCCCACCACCAGGGATAGAGCCAATACAACACCTCGTTTTGCCCCCATGTCTGAGAACCCTCCCTTGGGTACTGTCGAGCCAGTTTAGCGCAGCTCCCCTAGGCTAGCAAAAAGCTGTGTGGCGATTGCTGTAAAGACCCTAAAGTGGCCTATGGTAATAGGGGCAACGACGTAGAGAACAGCAGCATGGGCACGACACAGGGGTTCATCCGCAAGGTCATGGGACTGGGACGGCGGGTTGTGGCCCAGGTTGTAGCCAAGACGGTAACGTTTGGCGCGATCGCCCTCCTCATCTTCACCACGACCAGCTGCGCCAAACCCGTGCAGCCCACCGAGCTGATCGCAGAGCCCACGCCCCAGCCCAACCGCCTCATCGGGCAAATTGCCGAGGTGTCTCCCCCCGAAACTCTCGAGTCTCTAAAGCAAATCATCGACGCCTATACGCCCCAGGTGCGCATTCTCAGCCCCCGACCCGGCGAAGTGCTGGACGACACTAGCGTTTCCGTGCGGCTTCAGGTGCGCGGCCTGCCGCTGTTTAAAGACGACACCTACGAGCTGGGTCCCCACCTACACCTATTCCTAGACAACGAGCCCTACCAGGCCGTCTACGATCTGTCAGAACCAGTTACCTTTGCGGATCTGTCGCCTGGTACCCACACCCTGCGGGTCTTTGCGTCGCGGCCCTGGCACGAAGGCTTCAAAAACCAGGGGGCCTTCGACCAGCGCACCTTCCACGTGGTGGCCCCCACGCCCCAGAACGAGCTCAACGCCAAGGCCCCGCTGCTCACCTACAGCCGCCCCCAGGCTGCCTACGGGGCCGAGCCGATTATGCTCGACTTCTACCTCACCAACGCGCCCTTGCACATGAGCGCCCAGGCCGAGGCCAACGACGACCTGCACGACTGGCGCATTCGCTGCACCGTCAATGACCAGAGCTTTGTATTCGACCAGTGGCAGCCCATCTGGCTCAAGGGCTTTAAGCCGGGCCGCAACTGGGTGCAGCTCGAACTCATCGACGAAAGCGGCAACCCCATCGACAACCGCTTCAACAACACCGTGCGCATCATTGACTATCAGCCCGGCGGCAGCGACACCCTCTCCCGCCTGGTGCGCGGTGAGCTGAGCCTGCAGGAGGTAGCGGGCATCATTGACCCCACCTACGTGCCCCCGGCCCCCGAACCGACGGTTGAGCCCCAGGCGACCGAACCTGAACCGCCTGCCGCTGATTCGGAACCATCCGCTCGCCAGATCGCTGAGCCAGAGCCCATTCAGCCCGACATCGTGGCACCCGCTGAGCCAGAGCCCGTTCAAGAACTTCCCCCGGCAGAGCCCCCTACCGAATCAATCGGCCCAGACGCAGCTACCCAAGCCCCGGCCCCGCTAGAGCCCGACCCTGAGACCCCGTCTAACCCATCCCTGCTGCCTGAAAAACCCACTGAACCGGAGGCAACCAGAGAAGATACCTTCGCCAGGGAAGACGGCACCGAGGAAAATGCCCTTGAGAACTCTCAGCCTTCTGTATCTCAGCCTTCTACAGAAGAGCCCACTGTTCTTGAGCCCAGGGCAAAGGATGAGGACGAAGACATTGCGCCATCGGCACCGTTCATTCCCCCCGTTTTGCCCCAGCCGGAGGTGCTGCCCGAGCCCCTGCGCCCGGCCCCCGATCAACCTGCCGTCCAAGAGCCTGCTCCTAAGGGGTTGCTCAATCGCTTTAAGCAGTGGCGCGACCGGGCAGACCAGCCAGAAATGACCGCACCGCTCCCAATTGCCCCTGTACCCGAAGCGTTGGGCGACAGTGACACACCGGCAGTTACTCTGCCCCCTGAGGTTCTCGTTGGCCCAGAGGGTCAAAAATCCGTTGAAGATGCTTTAGAAGATGTAGCCCCCGACCTGCCCAGCCCGGTTGAGCCTGATCCCACAGCCCTGTTAAGCGAGCCAGAACCGTTTGAGGCTGATCCCCAGGGATCCACTCAACCCAACGCAGAGCCGCCAGGGCCGCAGGAACCGGTGGAGCTGCCGCGCATTCAAACCCCTCCCACGGCACCGCGATCGCCCCTGGTGCCAGAGGTTCGCCCCTTTATTTGAGGCATTGATGACTTTGAGGGGT
>DASQNN010000090.1:0-20875 GCA_035644955.1 Nodosilinea sp.
GACGCTGCGGCGAACGTCGGAGACGGCTACCTGCTGCGGCGTCGTCACCATCACCACGCCGCAAATGGGGCTTTCTTGCACGATAGTGATCTGCGCGTCGCCCGTGCCGGGGGGCAGATCGATCAGCAGGTAGTCTAGCTCGCCCCAGTCCACCTCATGGAGAAACTGGGTGAGAATCTTGTGCATCACCGGGCCGCGCCAGGCCAGGGGGTGATCGCCTTTGGCCAGCAGCCCCACCGACATCAGCTTGATGCCGTGGGCCTCTAGGGGCACAAACCGCTGGCCCTCGGGGGTGTCAATCACGCGCACTTCCGAATGACCCAGCCCCAGCATTTGAGGCACATTGGGGCCATAGATGTCGGCATCGAGCAGCCCCACCTTGGCCCCGGTTTTGGCCAGGGCCGCCGCCAGGTTCACAGCGGTGGTCGATTTGCCCACGCCACCCTTGCCACTCGACACCGCCAGGGTGGTGCGCACCCCAGGGATGGTGCAGAGCTGGGCGTAGGCTTTTTTGCACCAGGGCAACTGCCCCAAAGTTTCCTGCACCAGTTGCTGCAAATCTAGCTGATGACAGCCCACGTAGAGCCGCAGGTAGATGTAATCATTCACCACTTGCAGATTGCGCACCATACCCAGGCTGACCAGGTCATTGCCCAGGGCTGGCTCGCGTAGGGTTTTGAGCTGGGCGATCACTTCGGCCTTACGGGCGATCGCCTCGGCACTTGGGGCAGCTTCAGCGGGAGCTTCAGCAGCGCGATGAAACGGAGAGGAATGGCTAGACATTGGAGGTTTCTGGTTGAGACTTCTGGATCGCGTCGATCGCCCGCTGGGAAAAAATCCGCACGTCCATATCGGGGTCGTTGAGGGTCTGTTGCAGGGCGGGCAGGGCGTTGGTGTCGGCCAGTTTGCCCAGGGCGGTGGCCGCATCGCGCCGCACGTCCGAGTATTCGTCGGTCAGGGACTTGATCAGCACCGGAAGAGCTTGGATGTCCGGGGTTTTCTGCAGAGCGCGGGCGGTAAACTTGCGCACCTGCCATTCGGGGTCGTCCATGGCTTTGACTAGGGATGCGATCGCCGCCGGGTCAGCCAAAATATCCAGCGACTGCGCCGCATTGCGCCGCACCTGCCAATCGGCATCGCTGGTCAGCAGTTCGCACAGCAGCGGCACTACCGCCGCATCGCTGAGGTGGCCTAGGGTCAGCGCCGTCGCCCGCCGCACCGTCTCCACCGGATCTTTCGCCAAAGCCAAGGCCGGTTCGCAGCGCACCACCTGGTTCAGGTAGCGCAGGGTAATCACCGCCGCCTCCCGCAGGTCGGGGTTCTCTGACTCAAAGAAAGGCATGATATACGGCAGCGCCTGGGCATCGTGAATTTTGCGCAGCAGCACCAGCACGTTGAGCTGAGCGTGGGTATTGCCCACCTGCAACACATCCAGCAGCTTCATCAGGTCGTTGGTGGAAACCAGCTCCTTGAGGGCCGACAGCGCTTCGCTACGCACATTCTCATGGGGCGAGCTGAGGCATTCAATCAGCGGGTTGATGGCGACCGGGTTGGCAAATTCCCACAGGGTAGTGATGGCGATCTCTTGCACCGTGGGGTTTTCGTCGTAGAGCGCCCCGATCAAGGGCTCAATCGCATCTTCGTCGCCCAGGTGTTGCAGGGTTTTGACGGCGACCAGGCGATTGTCGAGATCGGGCGATCGCAGCATCTCAACCCACTGAGCTACTTCAGGGTCCATATCGGTGGTGTACATGGGGGAGGGTCCAAAATGACGGCAGGGGAAGGGAGTGGATGAGTGGGAGGGTGGATGAGTGGGAGGGTAGGAGGGTGGATGAGTATTTTTTAACCCGCCGACCCGACCACCCATCTACCTCAACAGAAATGGAATATGCACCGTAATCGCCCCGGTGGGACATTCCTTCTCGCAGGGCAGGCAGAACCAGCACTCGTCGTATTTCATGTAGGCTTTGCCGGTCTCAGGATTTTTCACCAGAACATCGAGGGGGCAGACCTCAATGCAGGCGTTGCACTTTTCGAGGCATTTCGATTCATCGACAATTACAGGTACATCAACACGTTGGGAGGTTAAGGCCATGGTTTTCCTTTGAGGCAATGGGTGGGGGTGATGGGGTGATGGGGTGATGGGGTGATGGGGTGAAATTTAGAGCCTATGCCCTGGCTGCACACTCCATTACCCGCATACTCCATCACTCCTCTCATCGAACGGCGACATCGTAGACTTCTTCGACTAGATCGACATCGACGATGTAGGGCTCAACGGCGCGCTTAAACAGCTCCATGTGGCCGGTTTCGCCCTTCTTTAAGTTGACGTGGCAGAACCACTCCTCGTTGTTCTTTTCGGGATAGTCGAGGCGGTAGTGGTAGAGGCCCCAGCGGGTCTCTTTGCGGAACAGGGAGGCGCGGGCGGCCATTTCAGCGCAGTCGCGGATGAAGTGCACCTCCATACAACGCATCAGCTCGTGGGGATCGCGGGCCCCCATCAGGTCGAGGGTGTCTTCGTAGGCGACAAACTTTTGCAGACCGATGTCCATGTTGTGGGGCGACTTGGGCGGCTGCAGGTAGTCGTTGACCAGGCGGCGCAGCTTGTACTCAACCTGGGTATGGGGCACGCCGTCGGGCTGTTGGAGCGGGGCATAGATGCGGGCCTGCTCGGCGGCGAGAAATTCAGCGTCGGGTTCCACATGTTCCAGGTCGCGCACGTAGTCCATGGCGTTTTCGCCCGCGATGCGGCCGTAGACGAAGGCCCCAATCATGTAGTTGTGGGGCACGCTGGCCATGTCGCCCGCCGCATACAGGCCGGGGACTGTGGTTTCGGCCCGCTCATTCACCCAAACGCCTGAGGCGCTGTGGCCGCTGCACAGGCCAATTTCAGAGATGTTCATCTCGACGCCATGGGTACGGTAGCTCTCGCCCCGGCCTTCGTGGAAGCGGCCCCGGCTGGGCCGTTCGTTGTCCCACAGAATAGTTTCGATTTCATTGATGGTGTCGTCGTCGAGGTGGTACATCTTCAGGTGTACCGGGCCTTTGCCGGAGTGCAGCTCTTTGTAGACCTCCAGCATCATCTGGCCGCTCCAGTAGTCGCAGTTGATGAAGCGGTGGCCCTCGGCGTTGGCCGTATAGGCCCCGAAGGGGCTGGCCACGTAGGCGCAGGCGGGGCCGTTGTAGTCTTTGATCAACGGGTTGATCTGGAAGCACTCGATGTTGGTCAGCTCGGCCCCGGCGTGGTAGGCCATGGAGTAGCCGTCGCCCGCGTTAGTGGGGTTTTCGTAGGTGCCGTAGAGGTAGCCCGAGGCGGGCAGCCCCAGGCGACCGCAGGCCCCGGTGCACAGCACGACGGCCTTGGCCTGAATTACCACCATATTGCCGTTGCGCACGTCGAGGCCCACAGCCCCGGTGACGCGACCGTTTTGCACCATGACGCGGGTGGCCATCACCCGGTTGGTGACGTTGACCTTGTGGCGCTTCACCTGGCGGGCGAGAATTTTCTTCAGGTCTTTGCCCTCGGGCATGGGCAGCACGTATTTGCCGACCCGGTGTACCTGCTTGAGGTCGTAGTTGCCCTCGTGGTCTTTTTGAAACTTGACACCCCAGCTCTCCAGTTCTTGAATTACCTCAAAGCCCAATCGCCCGGTTTCGTAAACGGCTTTTTGGTTGACAATGCCGTCGTTGGCGATGGTGATTTCGCGCACGTACTGCTCGGGGGTGGAGTTGCCGGGGATGACGGCGGTGTTGACCCCGTCCATGCCCATGGCGATCGCCCCACTGCGGCGAATGTTGGCCTTCTCTAAAATCAGCACGTCGCTCTCGGGGCTGGCCTGCTTCGCCTTAATGCCTGCCATCGTGCCAGCGGTGCCACCGCCGACAACCAGAAAATCAGTTTTAAGATACTGAATGTTCACTTAACCACGTCCTTGGTTTAAACGGCAGTGAAATTGAAATAAACCAAATTCAAATCCAGAAGTGGAGTTTTGCCGATGGGAAAACTCCAAATCCCAAGCCGAACTTGATGTATCACGGTTAGCCAATGCTTAAATAACGGCAACTAACCCTTGGCTTCTGGGCCTTTGATACGTAGTTTAAAGGAGGTCGCCAGAGTGAATCAATGCGGTTTGTAGCGATGACTACGGTTTAACCATCACAGCCTTCTATACACTCATCAAAATAATAAATAGGATGTGAACGGCTGTTCTAATGGCTGCACAAAGTGGCTGTTAGCGAGTGGCTTTTGGCAGGCAGTTGATGCTTGCCAAAAGCTAATAAAGGGCTTGATTGGGTAGGTAATTTAGCGATTTTTAAGCTAGCTCTAAAAATAATTTAGGCAGGTCAATCAAAATGGAAATTTACCAGCTAAAAGTATTTTTAGAAGTGGCTCGCTGCCTGAGTTTTACCGAAGCAGCTGACACATTGAATTTGACCCAGCCAGCGGTAAGTGCCAAGATTAAGTGCTTAGAATCTGAGCTTGAAACGCCCTTATTTCGACGTCTAGGGCGACGGATAGAGCTGACTCAGGCAGGAGAGTACCTGCTAGAAGAAGGTCCCAATTTGGTGGATTTGGAAAGCCGGTTAGTAGCCGAAATTGAAGAAATCAAGCAGGGGAAATTCAGCACCTTGAAAATTGGCTGCATGCCCGACATGCTGAGCAATTGGCTGCCGTCGGTGCTGTATGAATATCGCCGGGTTTATCCTGATGTGCAAACTAAGTGTGTGCAGTTTGATGCCGTCGAATTACTATATCGGGCCATTAAGACTGGCGAGGTTGATATTGGGGTCTCAGATCTGAGTTTTTCGACCTTTGATGAAATCTCAGAGGTGGCGATCGGCTCAGTTAACTATTCCCTGGTGTTGTCCAGCAGCCATCAGCTAGCCCAGCACCCCTGGCTCAGTTTAAAAGAGCTGGCCGAGCAGGCCTGGATCTTGCCCCCCGAAGGTGTTCCGGGCCGCATTGTGCTGCAAAAGCGCATGCAGGAACTAGGGCTAAATTTAAACGATTTTGCCCATGTCGAAATCGTTGATACGGCAAGTTTGATGCGCACCTATTTGCTCCAGGGTCACTATCTGGGGTTTGTCTCTGACTTTGAATTTCAAATGGAGTGTGAAGCCGGGCTGCTGCGCCGCATTCCCCTAGAAGAATTTGCTTTGGGTACACCCCTATTTTTGCTGATGGCCAAGCGCCTGGGTCGGGCCTTGGGCTTAGCGGATCAACCCGCAGGTCGGGGCAGTCTGGGGCTAGAGCCGATTCGCCAGTTTGTGGCTATGGTGCAGGGCCAGCCTGGCGTCCCTCAGGGCCATTTTCAAGGTCAGTTTATGCCTAAGCCATTGGATGCGCCTTTGGCTGAATCCAGCGCTCAAAAGGTGCCTCGGTTCCAGGCTCCTAATTTTTTGGTGCGCTCTGGTTCCGCCAGCGGCACCGAGATCATCAACCTCACCATTGGCACCCAAAATCGCACTATTCAAACCGTTACGGCCGGACTGATTATTCAGCGGCTGGGGCTGCTAGAGCATTTTCTGCCCCGCGAAGGCCGCTACAGTGGCGTTCAGTATCGCATTCAGTGGGCTGACTACAGCTCTGGGGCACCGATCGTGGCGGGGCTAGAGTCCCAGAAGATCGATATTGGCGTGCTGGGCGATTACCCGCTGCTGCTGAGTGCGGCCCCCCACAGTACCGCGGCGGCGGCGGGCACCCGGCTGATTAGCTTTGTCGCCAGCAACCTCGATGGCACCGGCAACGACATTATTGTGCCGCAGCACTCGAGTCTCGACTGCATTGATGATTTGGCGGGGCGGGTGATTGCGGTACCCTTTGGCTCGGCGGCCCACGGCATGGTGATGCGATCGCTCCACCACCGCCAGATTCTCAACGCCGTTACCCTTACCTCCCTCGACCAGGCCCATCCCCAGCGCTCTGGTCGCAGCTCTGCCCAGGTAGATGGCTATGCCTACTTCGCCCCCTTCCACGAAATTGCCAAGCACAAGGGCCAGTTTCGCCCTCTGCTGCACGAAAGCCTAGACGGGTTGCCCACCTTCCACGGCGTGGTCATTCGCGCTCACCTAGCCGAGCAATATCCTGAAATCGCGGTGGCCTACCTGCGGGCGTTACTGGCAGCCCAATACTGGTATGTCACCCAGCCCATGGCCACCACCTTAGTCAGCCGCTGGGTGAATATGGATGCCGCCATTGTGGCCAAAACCCTGCGCGCTAGCACCAGCGACCAGGCCAATGTAATCTACCTGCCCGAAACCCAGCTGCGCACCGACTGGCTCCAGGCCCATATTCACCAGCTGGGCCAGATTGCTGGGCAAGAGCACCTGGGGCAAATCAACCTCGATCGCTGGATGCAGCCGGAGTTCTTGGCTAAAGCCGTGGCGCTCATTTAGGTAGCTAGAGCACTACTAGCGGGAGCGCCGACTGACTCTAACGTTTTGCTCCGATGCTGGTAAAACATCGTGCCCAGCTCGACCAAAAATGCTTCAGTAAACGGCTGGCTAATCATCGTCACCCCGGTTGGTACACCATTGGATTGAAAGCCATTGGGAACGGCGATCGCCGCCAAATCTAGTAAATTCACGAAGTTGGTGTAGTACCCAAGGTTTGTATTCAAGGCAATGGGGTCAACCTCAACCTCAGCAATCCGATAGGATGTTCCGGTTGTCGGCACCAGTAACATGTCAATGTCGTCCCAAAGAGCTTCCACCCGTCGTTTAATCGAGGCCAGCTCATAGAGACCCTCAAATACCTCTGCAGCCGAAATCGTTTTGGCTCTGAGAATAATCTGGCGGGTTGTCGTCAGTACTGAATCAGGGTTGGCTTCGATAAACTGCCCCACGGAAGCGTATCGCTCTGCTACCCAAGGTCCCTTAAACAACAGATCATTGGCAGCGAGGAACGGAGCATAGCTAATTTCTTGACATTCGCCCCCTAGAGACTCTAACGTCGCAACAGCCTGGGCAAAAGCCTGCTCAACATCACCATTACCAAAAAATTCCAGGTGTACTTTTTGGGGAATGCCAAACTTATAAGGTCGCCCGGCTTCATAGGTTTTCAGACGATGCTGTGGTGTGGCCTCAGGCCGAGCAAAGGGATCTTGAAGGTCAAAGCCCTTGGCTACTTGAAACACCTCCCAAGCATCGTTGGGAGTGAGGGCAAAAATAGAGACACAGTCGAGGGTGCGGCAGGCATGTACCATATGGTGGGTACTTAACAAACCCTTGGTAGGTTTCAGCCCCACAATGTTGTTTAACCCCGCTGGCACCCGTCCCGACCCACCGGTATCGGTGCCAATCGAAAACGACACTAGCCCAGCGGCAACCGATACAGCCGACCCAGAACTAGACCCCCCCGGAATAAAATCTGCCACAAAGGCATTGTGAGGCACGTCATACCCCGTGCGTACCCCAACCAACCCCGTTGCAAACTGATCTAGATTGACCTTCCCAATTAGGATGGCCCCCGCATCTAAAAGTTGCTGAATCACCAGGTTCGTGTGCTGGGCTTCATAGGCAAAGTCAGGGCACCCTGCCGACGTCGGCAGACCAGCAATATCAATACAGTCCTTCACACTGAAGGGAATGCCCCAAAGCGGCAGAGCTGCCCTTTCTTCAAAAGTTCGCTGCTCTAACCAAATAGCCCGTTCTAAGACTTCAGATTCCGGCAGCACAAACGTCCAGACGCCATCCCCCTCCCGTTGAGCAATCTGCCGGAAAATCCAATCGACGACAGCAACTGGAGAAATTTGGTTTGAGCGGTAGGCTAGACTCAACGAAGAAATCGATAACGACAAAGACTCTAAAGCTTGCATGATCATGTCAGCCCAAACATCCTTGCTCTTTATTTGAAAATTTATACCGCCAGTAACAAATGCCCTGATAATATAGCATTTTAATTAACCCTTAACTGTTGGAAATAAATAAGTCTAAGTGTGCTTCCCTGCCTTTTGTACGCTAATTCTTTTCTGTTGCTCGAAGGCCAATAGGCTCTCTTTTTTGATCAGCGAAAAGCACTTCTTTTTCAGCATTAGGAATCTGGTATCCATTAAAAGATCTGAATCCCGAGGACGTTCGAAATCGACTTGGATATCTTCTATCACCTGACCCGGGCCGGCACTCATAACAATAACTCTGTCACCTAACAGCAGCGCCTCGTCAATATCGTGGGTAACAAAAATGACCGTAATTCTAAACTCTTCCCAAAGACGAAGCAGGTTTTCCTGCATCATGTAGCGAGTCTGAGCATCAAGGGCACCAAACGGTTCATCCATAAGCAGCACCCTGGGGTAATTGGCTAAAGCTCTAGCGATCGCAACTCTCTGCTGCATACCACCAGATAGAGTCATAGGATAGTTATTCTCAAAATTAGCTAATCCAACAATTTGCAAAAATTCTCTGGCGATTGTTTGGGCAGCTTGATGCGAATGACCAGCCATTAAGGGGCCATGGGCCACATTATTTAAGACAGTTTTCCAGGGAAAGAGCGACGGTTGCTGAAAGACCATGCCGCGGTCGCCACCGGGCTTTTCAAGCATCTGTCCATCGACTAGAACTTGACCTGCAGCAGGTTGGGTAAAGCCTGCAATCGCATTCAATACAGTGGATTTACCACAGCCCGAGGGGCCAATAATGCAAATGAATTCTCCTGAGGTAATATCCAGAGAAATTTTTTCAACAGCGACGAAGCTTGATCGGCCGCTACCAAAGACAATACAGAGATCTCGGATAGTAATATTGCCCTGATGGCTTCGGGCAACTTTTGGAGTTATAGCAGCAGTCATGGGATTGATCGTATTCATAAGGCTGTCAAGTTTTAATCTGGCTAAAAACTACTGGCTATAGGCGAATTGACTGACGAGAGTTTGTCTGAGTACTACCTAAAGTTCCTGGCAGCAAGGGTTTAAGGTAACTGAGAGCCTGTGATGGCTTGATTTTGCCTGTAATGCTTATTAACTAAGGACCCTAGAGGTTAATGATCCATGTTTTGTTAGACAACCAGGCCTATAGGTCATTAGGCAGATGTTAGTTAGAGTATTTGGTAGCGGCTATCCCCACCAAACCAACCTTTTCGATAAAGCACCAAACCCTTTATCAGCCACCGCCGAAATAATCCCTAAAATAATCAAACCGCCGATAGTTTGCCCTACTTGTAAGTTTTGCTGAGCGATATCGATTCTGTAGGCAATACCGGAGAATGTTCCTGCCAGCTCAGCCGCAACCAGCGTGTAAAACGAAATGCTCACTGCCGTTCTTAGGCCTATAAAAATATAAGGCATAGAGGCCGGTAGCAGCACCTGTCGCAGCATCTTTTTGTCGGGCGTGCCCAGACACTGAGCGGCTCGAATTAAGGTTTCGTCAACTTTCTGGACTCCCAGATGAGCAGCAATCCAAACCGTGAAGAAAACACCCCAAAAGATTAAGAACCACTTGCCTAATTCAGATAGGCCAAACCACAAGATGACAATGGGCACAAAGGCAATCGGTGGAATTGGCCTCAGCAACTGAAATAAAGGAGTCAAGAGATTAGAAAAAAAACGATAGCGACCCGTCAAAATGCCAATTAAAATGCCTGCCAAAGCCCCAGAAATAAACCCTATCACGACTCTGGAGATACTCATGCCAAGATCGAGAAATAACGATCCATCTACAGCCCACTTATACAAAGCTACAGCCACCAAACTTGGGGGCGGGAAAAGCACTGAATTAACAATTTCGGATCTGGAGATCGCTTCCCAGATGACCAAAAATATCGGAATTGAGAGCATCAGCGTCAGCCGATCAATGATCGTGCTTTTCCCTAACATGGCAACTTCCTAAAGAATGAATTAACCGAAATGGCTAAATTTTTACGCGGTCGGGGGCTACAGTTTTGAGAGGTTCTGAATAGATAATAGTGGTAAAGTCCGGCATCTCTGCATTGGGCGGGTGGTTACCGCTATCCAGTCTCCAGGCGGCGTGGGTATTGAGAATATCTAGGGTCTTTTGATCGAGCACCACTTCGTAGATATAGTCATCCCAAACCGCAGCGAGTTCGTCTTCTTTCATCTCAACGGCCTGGGCCACTACTGCGATCGCATCAGTTGAGTTTTCTTTCATCCACTGTTCAGCATCGATCAGGGCCCGCAAGAAGTTCTCAGCAATTTCTGGGTCTTGCTTGAGATAATCCACAGTTGTGACGATATTAAAGGTTTCGGAATATATGCCGCTGGTGTCAATTTGAACGACTTTGTCACCCATGCTTTTTTTACCATTGCTAACGTGGGGTTCCCAGGTATTGTAGGCATCGATGCTAGCTGAGGCCAGGGCTGGAATCATTTCCTGAGGACGCAAATTGACTAATTCCACATCATCGGCAGAGAGACCTGCTTTCTGCAGTACGCTCATGGTGTATACCTCACTGCCTGTGCCAGCAGTGAAACCAATTTTCTTGCCCTTGAGATCGTCGATCGTATCAATATCAGAAGACTTTAGCGTGAGCGTCTTGAGGTCTGAGTACTCCATGCGAGCTAAAAAGGCGATAGGTTGCTTGGCCATGGCGGCGGCAGTAGTTGGCGCTTCTGCCGTTGTGGCAATATCGGCTCCTCCACCCATAACCGTTTCTAGACACTGCTTACCCGAGGTAAAGTTACTCACCTCTACATTGAGGCCATGCTGATCAAAAAAGCCCTGCTGCTTTGCGACAATGGCCACCCCCGATATAGGTGATAAATTTTGAGCCAGTCGGACCGTTTTTGCCTCAACGACAGCAGTGCTATCTCTTGTCGATTTAGCTTTGTTATCAGAGTTTGAACAACTTGCTGCTATTACTGAAAAACTACTCAAAAAGCAACTCGCCAATATCAGCTTCTTAAACTCTCGTCTGGTTACCATAATCGCTCCTGAAAAGTTACTTGAGAGAACGGTGTGAGCCAAAGTAAGCTTTGGGCTAGGTACTAAATAAAGCATAGGCAACAACAGACCAACTAGCCTTAAGCCAAATTAAATCAGTGGGATAACTAATTTTTTTGGGCCGGACTGTCTATTTGCAAGGACAGGATTTCAATCCCAAAGGCTGCTTTGCTATTGCCTATTTTTCCAAAATGGTCTGTCTCAGTTGTGATGGTTTATACATTTGTGGTGCGTGGCAACAGTTCTTAGATTCAAAAAAACTATCGATTCATAAATTTAATGCATTGGACAAATTTCATGTTCGACTGTCTTGCTTAAAAACTGGCTTCCATGCTCTTCATGGTTTCCTCCCGGATGCACTCAAACACCTGGCGGTGCAGATCGACAAACTCTGCCGAGAGGGTGTCGTCGAAGTGGCGAGGGCGGCGCAACCCAATCGGCAGCTCGGCCTTAATGTGACCCGGCTGCACCCCCATAATGCAGATGCGATCGGCCAGAAAAATCGCCTCCTCAATGTCGTGGGTGACAAAGATCACTGTAGTTTTTAAGTCCTCCCAGATATCTAGCAGTAGCTCCTGCATCATGTGGCGGGTTTGGGCATCCAGCGCTGCAAAGGGCTCATCCATCAGCAGCACCGAGGGCGAGTTGACCAGCGCCCGTACAATGCTGGCCCGCTGCTGCATGCCCCCCGACATCTGGTGGGGATAGCTGTTGCGGTGCTTGTACAGCCCCACCCGGTTGAGGTAATCGTGGACCAGTTCGGTACGATCGCCCTTCGCCATACCGCGAATCTTTAGCCCTAACTCAATATTTTGAAACGCAGTCTTCCAGGGCAGCAGCGAATATTGCTGAAACACAAACCCGCGATCGGCCCCCGGCCGGGTAATCGGAGCCTGATCAACCATTACATAGCCCGCCGTCGGTTTAATAAACCCGGCAACCACGTTGAGCAGCGTCGATTTGCCGCACCCCGATGGCCCTAATAGGCACACAAATTCTCCCGGTTTAATGCCCAGCTGAATTTGATTTAGCACGTGAATGTCTTGGCCCCGGTTGCGAAACGTGACCGATAGCCCCTCTACCTGAACGGCTCCTTTGGTAGTCTGTCGTTGCTCTAACTGCGTCATCATCATGTCTTAGTCGTCCTTTGGAGTAGCAACAAAAAAGTCTTTACCAACCACGATTTAAAGGCTACGGCGGAGTAACGTTGGTAGGCATTGCCCTTTTTTAAGTCGTGATTTAAGGGTTGCAGCTGAGGAAAGTCGGTGGGTCTTGCCCACCCAACAAGCTGCTGTCAAACCTTGAACCCTAACCCTAAAACCTTAAAAACTTAAAACCCTTCTAAACATTGCCCTGCTTCTTAATCACTCGCCAGGGCATCAGCGCCTCCATCGTCCGACTTACAGCCCAAGAGCTGAAGGCTCCCATCAAGCCAATCAGCAACATCCCCATCACAATGGGCGGATAGTTGGAGGTCACGTAGGACTCCCAGGTGATGTAGCCAATGCCGTAGCGACCCGCCAAAATTTCCGCCGTAACTAAACAAAACCAGGCATTGCCCATGCCAATTACTAACCCGCTGGCAATGCTGGGCAGCGACCCTGGCACCACAATGTCTTTGAAAATATGCCACGGTTTAGCCCCCAGGCACTGGCCCACGCGAATCAGCACCGTATCGCTGAGGGTGCTCTCTACGCCATTAATTGTGCTAATCAATACCGGGAAAAAAGCTCCCACAAAGGTGATAAATATCATGCCGCTCTCAGCGTTGGGAAACATCAGAATTGCCAGGGGAATCCACGCCACCGCCGGAATGGGCCGCAGCAGTTCTAGGGGCGGCAGCAGCAGGTCTTCGGCCACAGCAAACCAACCAATCAATATTCCCAGTAGCACTCCTAGCCCAGAGGCTACGGCATAGCCCCACAGCACCCGCATGATGCTAGAACGAAAATGAACCCAGGGGTTTTTTGCGAAAAAAATCAGTGTGGCTTTGAGTACTTCTACTGGAGACGGCAAAAACTGAAAATCAATCCAAAAATTAAAATTGACAACACAGAGAAACTGCCAAATGCCAAAAAATAGCACCAGGGCCAGCAGTCGCCGGGCCGACCGATTAGACAAAAATAGGGTCTGTAGAGTGTCGCCAATCTGCCCTAACCAGCGCGGATACGCTACCCTCGAAACTGAAATCGCCATCTTGCGCCTCTCAATCACATCAGTATGGATTAACTGGAAGCCACAGTAGGGTAAGCCGATGCTGCCATTCTGTTTCCGATGACCTGCACTAAGCGCCCTTAGGTGCAGTAATCGTCAGTTTGCGGCGGCTTGTAGATTTATCACTTACCCTGCTGTAGCCGTCTCGGACATCAGCTAAAGTGGCGCGATCGCCTACCGTGCCCCTACCAGCAGGGGCTGGCGTGCGGCGTAGAGGTCCTGTAACCCTCTAAAGGCCGTCATTTGCCCTCCCGTAGATGAGGCATAGGCCTGGGCGTCAGACTCCACCAAAAACGCGGCGACCTCATCTCCGTTGCTGACAAAGTAAGAGTTTTCTGCAAACAGCTTCCATCCGTTGTTGTGGTCATGGACAAACATGACATCAGCGGCTTGCCCTTCAGCCTGAAGTTCTACCAGCGCCTTGATCATGTTGGCAATAGAGGCAAAGTTTCTGACTTTCTCCTCTCCCTGGGCCCAAAACTGAGCGGCTTTTTTAGGGTCAGAAATCGCCTCGCCGGTTAGGGCATCTTCGCCGGTAATCTGATAGGCTTCAGCGGTAGCAATTACGTCGTCGTAGACCAGGCCCATTTCCTCCATGGCCTGGCGTAGATAGCTTTCATCAATCCAGTTGGTGACTTCTTCAGGGGCAACCGGAGTTTCGATGCGGCCTAGGCTGGTTAAGGTGGCAATGCTGTTTTTTAGGGCGCTAACCTGTACATCTCCAATGGTTGGGTTCAGGGGTTGTAGGCCAGAGGGGCCTAGAAACATGTAGACAACCTCTTTATCAACTCCAGACCACTCTTCAATCTGAGTAGAAATGCCCTCTGGATCGTCCTGAAACATTTGATTAGCTTCTAGAACAGCTTTTAAGTAAGCCACGACAATTTCAGGGTGTTCTTCAGCAAAATCCGATCGCACCACAATGCCGTGGAGGGTCGGCACACCGGTTTGGGCACCATCAAAGATTTTCTTGGCAAACCCGCGAAAGGGAAACAATTCGCCAAAGGGCACGAAATCGGCGTGGGCATCAATTTGTCCGGTGCGCAAGCTAGCACCCCCCACCTCAGGAGCCTGGCTAATCAGTTCTACATCGGTCTCTGGGTCCAGGCCGGCATCGGCTAGAGCGTTGAGCACCATGCCGTGGGCTGCCGACCCAAAGGGCACCGAAATTGTTTTACCCTTTAAGTCGGCCAAGGAGGTTGCAGCGCTGTCTTTGGGCACGACAACGGCATTGCCAGCACCGGTTGGGCTGTAGGCTAGGGTGCCGACAAAAACAGAATCGGCGTCCTTGGCCTCTTGCTGAAATTTAATCAGATTAATCACAGCGGGGAAGTCGCCCATCAGCCCGATATCTAGCTGATCGGCCAGCATTTTATTGGTAATGGGAGGGCCAGAGGTGTAGCTAGACCACTCAATTTCGTACTTCACCCCTTCATACTTGCCATCGGTAGGAAGATGCTTTTCTAACAGCTCTAGCTCGCGCACTGTAGCGCCACCCACCGCTGTATTGATGACCTGATCTTGGGTGCCGATCGCAATTCGAATTACCTTACCAGAATTGCTGCCTGCGCTAGTAGATTCACCGCCAGTACTGATTTCACTCGATGAGCATGCCCCCATGAAAATAACAGAAGTTACTAATAGCCCTGAAGCAATTTTCTTTCGAGACCAACCCAACAAGTAGCGCATATTTTTAACCTGCTTTAACTCATCTGACGCTCATTTATCCACCAAGCTTAGCTAGAGACTGTAAACCGAGATACATCTTGATTTGCTCAGTAATTTTATCCATAAAATTATTTTCTGAGTCTATACAGGTTGCTTATAAAGACAGGAAATGGATAAGTCTTGAACCCGTTAGCCATAGCAGAAGGGGTTTGGTGGTAAAGTTTTAAACATAACTTGCCCCCAGCCTGGTTTAGACCTGTTGATAAGCAGCAGGATGGAGTTAGGGGTCTAAGGATCTGACTCAATCTGGCACCGCGCCTACACCGCCCTGAGCCGCGATCGCGGCCTGATTAACGCCGAGCTTCTGCCAGCCCGGCTCGTGCCATTGACTAGCCACAACAGTACCCGCCCCTTGGCCATGGTTAATCCTTCTGGTAATTTCTCCCCTACACAGCAGTGCAGAAGCTGCCGGTTTAATGCGCGCAGTCCCTATTTGGTCTGTGCCGTTCATCCGGTTGGGCCAGAGCAGCGCCAGTGCCCAGATTTTGAGTCTTTAACGCCCGTGGCTCAGCGCTCTAGGCATAGCGCTCCAGCCCTGGAAGCGGACTGGATGCGGTTTTGGGGACCAACTGAGGAGGAGTGGCTAAGATTTTGGGATCTAGAGAACTGAACACAATCGCACCCGAAAGCTGGTTTGGAGCCAACTACACCTTCAGTTGCCCTAGCTTAGAGCCGTCAGGTCTTCCGTTTTGAGTAATGCTTAACACCATCCCTGCTGCCCAATGACCTATAGTGCTGTCGAATTAAGTTTCTAGAGAGAGGCTCATGAGCGGACTTGGTGGACTAAACAAAACCCCTAACGGCGTGGTGCTAGGCATGGTACAGCTCCAGCTGCCCAACGTCGTCACCTCCGACGACTTGGCCGCCCAGACCCAGCGCATTGTCAATATGGTGGGTAAAGCTCGGCGCAACCTACCCACGATGGATTTGGTGGTATTTCCGGAATACTCGCTTCATGGGCTGTCGATGGATACCAACCCCGAGATCATGTGTCGGCTGGATGGTCCAGAAGTAGGGGCCTTTCGCCAAGCCTGTATTGACAACGACATCTGGGGCTGCTTCTCAATTATGGAGTACAACCCCGACGGCAACCCCTACAACAGCGGCCTGATCATCGACAACCTCGGCGAGATCAAGCTGTACTACCGCAAGCTCCACCCCTGGGTGCCGGTAGAGCCCTGGGAACCTGGGAACTTGGGTATTCCTGTGTGCGAAGGTCCCAACGGCAGCAAGATTGCCCTGATTATCTGCCACGACGGCATGTTTCCCGAGATGGCGCGGGAATGCGCCTACAAAGGGGCTGAAATTATGATTCGGACCGCCGGCTACACCGCTCCCATTCGCCACTCCTGGCGGATTACCAATCAGACCAATGCCTTCTGCAACCTCATGGTCACGGCTTCGGTCTGTATGTGCGGCACCGATGGCACCTTCGACTCTATGGGCGAGGGTATGGTCGTCAACTTCGACGGCGAACCCCTGGTCATGGGCAGCCACCGCCCCGACGAAATCATCACCGCCGAGGTACGTCCCGATCTAGTGCGAGAAGCCCGCATCCACTGGGGTGTAGAGAACAACATTTATCAGTTTGGCCACCGAGGCTATGTGGCGGTTAAAGGTGGTGCCCAGGACTGCCCCTATACCTATATGAAAGACATGGTGGATGGATCCTACCGATTGCCCTGGGAAGCCGAGGTTGTCCATACCGATGGCACCTCCTGCGGTTTCTCGACCCCAACCCGAGCGTACAGGGGGGAAGAACTGCCGCCCGCCCTCGACAAGGTGATCCAATAGCCGCTGCCCGGAAAGGCAATAGGGGAACCGGGCTGCGATCGCCGTAGGATAACTCAGACTCTCACGCAGCCCCTAGCCAGTGGAGCAATCAGCATCGCCAGGGGTTTATCGGGGCTCGCCCGCGCCTATATGCCTGGGGAAAACGGCTCTATGCCGCTGTTTCTGGGTAATGGATCAAACCGAAAGTCGCCTTTCCCCCTCTCCCGGTATAGCCCTAGTTATCGCTTCGGAAAGAGGGGGTCGGGTAAATACTTCGGTAACTTGCACATAACGGCTGAAGGTACGGACCTTGCATTGCTAAGGCATGCTTGGCTCCTGCCTCCTGCCCAATTGCCGCAAGAGGATTTTTTTATGACAAGCTACACAGCCGCAGTTAACGACCCTAACCAGGCCGTGGCTGTTTTTAAAGGATTAGACGTAGATGAGCAGCTAGCGTTTCTATGGTTTGTCTATGAGCAAATGGGTGAGTCTATTACGACTGCCGCCCCTGGCTCGGCTTCCCCTGAGATTGCGACTGGTCTTTATAACCAGGTCAAAGAGGTAGATCAGCAGGAACAGCTCGACATCATGCGGGCGATCGCCAAAAGCGATTCGTCTAGCCAGTTCAGCCGCCAGTATGGTTCGCTCAGCGCCAACACGAAGCTCGCCTTCTGGTACTTCCTGTCTCAAGGCATGGATAGCGGCGACATTATTCCCATGCCCGATGACTACGAGCTTTCTGAGCAGGGGCAAGACCTGCTAGCTGCCCTGGAAACCATGGACTTTGAAGCCCAAATTACCATTCTGCGCGATGCCGTTGTCGACATGGGTAGCGAGCCCGCTAGCGGTTCTGACATTTAGGCAACAGCTGGCTTCCAGGGCGCTATTGCCGCAGGGAGTATTGCCCTGGAAGCCTGTAACAGGGCACCCCGCTGCTGGGGCGCTATAACTCGGCTACTTCTGCGATCGCACTAACTGCAATCACACCAAACGGGATTGTCTCCCCTGGAGGCGATCCCGTTTGGTGTAGCGCCCGTAAGGTGTCACGGTTGGCTACAGTCAATCTATGAGTGCATTGCCTGTAGTTACTGGGGCAGGGTTACTGGGGCTATTCCTCGTAAATCATCTTGTGGGTCATGCCGCCATCGAGAACAATGTTCTGCCCAGTGAGAAAGCCAGCCCGCTCTGACAGCAAAAAGTCAGCCATCTCTGCCACATCCTGGGGTTTGCCGACGCGCCCTACGGGATGCTGCTGCTGGTCGGTAGAGCTAAGGTTGGCCGGATGGGGGGGATGCAGCCAGTCGGTGACGTCAATCCAGCCGGGGCTGATACAGTTGACCCGCACCGCTGGCCCCAGGCTCATGGCGAGGGCATGGGTTAGCGCCACCACGCCTCCTTTAGAGGCGGCATAGGCCTCGGAGTTGGGCTCAGACTGTAGGGCACGGCTAGAAGCAATGTTGACGATCGCGCCCCTGGTTTGGCGCAGGTGCGCGACGGCGTGCTTCACCATTAAAAAATACCCGGTCAGGTTCGTGCCAATCCAACGATTCCAGTCGGCTAGGGCGAGGTCTTCGACCGGGCCGCTGTGGGGATTAGCAATGCCAGCGTTGTTAATCAGGCCGTTGAGCTGACCAAACTGCTCCACAGTGGTCTGCACACAGCGCTCTACGTCGCCCTCCTGGGAGACATCGCAGGGTACAAAGATAAACGATCCGCGAAACGGGGCCAGGGTGTCTTCAACGGCGGTAGCCTGGGCCGCGTTGACGTCGGCGATCGCGACCCGCCAGCCCTGGCCCAGGAGGTGGTGAGCCGTGCCCAGACCAATACCCTGGGCTCCGCCTGTGACGAGGGCAACGGGTTTTGGCTCTAACTGATTCATGGAACTCATCTCAAAGGGGTAAGGAGATTTCTGGGAAAGAAGATACCAGCTTTAACTCAGCGACTGTAGCTGCTGTAGGGTGGGCACTGCCCACCATTGGGGAAACTATTTTCCAAAAGTCGCCTAAGCATTAGGGGGGTAAGCATCAGAGCAGTTCACCTGATGGGTTTGGCTCAACGCTTCAACGGGCGGATGAAGAGTCTTCTAATAGCGGGCTCCAGCGAAACATAATCTGGTGCAGCGTTAGCGCCCAGGCGATCGCCAGCAGCCAGCCTCCCAAAACATCGCTGGGGTAATGCACCCCCAAATAGACCCGACTAAAGCCAATGCCCAGGGCAAACAGGCCGCCCAGGGCCAACAGCAAGGGGCGCCTGGGGCTGTCCCAGTTGAGCAACACCAGAGCCAGCACAAAGGTCATAGAGTAAGTGGCGTGACCGCTAGGAAAGCTAAAGTCGGCCTGGGGCGGCACCCCCTCCCACAGGGCGGGGCGCACCCGGTGCCAGAGCACTTTGGTCATGGCGTTTAGCACAGCGCTACCCGCCATAGCCAGCGTGAGATACCGCGCCACCAGCCAGCGGCCGTGCCAGAGGGCGAAGGCAATCAACCCCAGGGTTGCGGGCAGCACGCCCCAGATGGTGCCCAAATTAGTAGTCACCGCTATTCCCCGATTTAAACTGGGGCTAGCGTACCGATGTAGGCGCAGCAAAAAGGCCGCATCCCAGGCGGGCAAGGTTGGGTAGGCGGCCACCAGCAGGCCCAGGGCAACAAGGGTAACTAGGGCGGTACAGGGTAAAACAATTCCCCACCAGCGAGATGTTAGGGATTGGGGTTGAGCGGAAAGGTGTTCCATAGCGGCTGAAGACGAGGCTGTTCTATAGCGTTTTACCCTGTTGCGTTCTGCCCTAGGGGTATGCCTGGCGCTAAATCTACAGGCGGGAGGGCGACTGAACAGATGGCAGGGGCTAGCGGGGTTGGTCGCGATCTTCCTTAGGAGAGGGAATACAGACGCGATCGGGCTTAGTCTCTGGTTAGCCAGAGACCAGGGGCAAAAAATTCATTCCCAGGGCATGCCCTAACTACATTTAGCAGCAATCTCAACGCCAAATCTACTAGCTCTAGGTAGATAAAAATCCAGGGTGACCAATCGGAAAGAGCAAAGGCTAGCTGGCTAAGGGGGGGCATTGGCCTCTCTCGCTGCCTCTAGTTCAGATTGAGCACAGCTTGGCGTTAGTGCCCCTGGCTCCTTGTCAGCAACCCCTTAACCGCTCCCGGCCTAGAGACGGTCACAAAGGGCGACAGAACCGTAGAATGACGAGTCATAACCAAGACGGTAACCAAGTGAGCGATATTTTCATTTTGGCCCTGGTGGGCATCGCGGCGGGCGTGCTAGGCGGCATTTTGGGCATTGGCGGCGGCACCATCATGGTGCCTGTGATGGTGGCGCTGGGGCTACCGGGGGTCGAGGCGGTGGGTACCAGCACCCTGGCCATTCTGGTGATTGCGCTGGTGGGCACCCTACAAAACTGGCGCATGGGCTTTCTCAACCTCAAGAACCTGCTGCTGCTGGGCCTGCCGGCGGTGGTTACGGCCTTTTTGGGCACCCGGTTGGCCAGCGCGTTTCCTGAGTACATTTTGCTGGCAATTTTCGGCCTGTTTTTGCTGCTAAATATCTACCTGGTCAACCTCAAAAAGCAGATTGTCGCCCGCGCTAAGCAGCGCGAGGCCCAGGGCCTCGCCGCCCGTCCACCCCAGCAGATCAGCCCTACCCTGGCCCGCACTGGCATTGGTGGCATCGCCGGTTTTTTGGCAGGGTTGTTTGGGGTCGGCGGCGGCGTGGTAATGGTGCCCCTGCAAATTTTGCTGCTCAAAGAAGATATCAAAACCGCCATTCAAACCAGCCTGGGGGCGATCGTGATCACGGGTCTGTCGGCCTTTACCTGGCACAGTCTGAGCGGCAATGTGCAGGTTTCAACCGGGTTGACCCTGGGACTGGGCGGCGTTATTGGGGTGCAGGTGGGCACTCGCGTTCTGCCCAAGCTGCCCGATCGCACGGTAACGCTGCTGTTTAGCGCCCTGCTGGCGCTGCTGGCCGTGTACTTTTTCTACAAAGCCTGGGGCAGTTACGGGGGATAGGCCCGACCCAGCCGACCTTGCCCTTGGTAGAGCATGATATTGGTATGTCTTTTATTCGCCCCAAGCCGGGCAGTGAGTCACCATGTGTCAGCTGTTGGGGATGAACTGTAATGTACCCACGGACATTTGCTTTTCCTTTGAGGGGTTTTGTGCCCGGGGGGGCAAAACCGATGACCACAAAGACGGCTGGGGGATTGCCTTTTTTGAAGGGCTGGGGTGTCGCGTTTTTCTAGACGATCATCCGTCTAGCTCCTC
>DASQNN010000091.1:0-4390 GCA_035644955.1 Nodosilinea sp.
CAAAGCGACCACAACATTGCCCTTATCCTGGGGTTGGCCGAAAGACTTAAACAGGAGGTAGATGGAGACCTGGTTCGCACCCACGGCGTTACTCTGCAGGTGCAAACCCTACCCAATATTCCCCAGGAAAATCGCTCTCCTGACCTGATGGTGCTCACCCCCGAATTAGCCGCTCAGCTGGGGGGCGAAAGCGGTGCCATTACCCTCGAGATGTCAAACCCATTGCTGGTGGTCGAAGTCGTTGGTGCTTACCCCAGCCCCTGCGACGACAACTACCGGCGCGACTATCTTGAGAAGCGCCAGCAGTACGAGCAGCGCTGCGTTCCCGAATATTGGATTGTAGACCCCACCGCTGCCGAGGTAACTGTGCTGGCACGGCAACCCCAGGACGACTACCAGGGGCAGTCATTTCAGGGGCAACAGCGGATCAAGTCATCGAATTTTCCAACCTTAAATTTGACCGTCGATGAGCTGCTGGCGCTGGGGGCCAAATAGCATCACTCAGCTATGCCTCGTGGTTAACCAGTGCGTGGGATGCTAGAACTCTATTTGGAGTATTGAGCATCCCCCGTGAACGTTGCATTTATCATCGACCCCATTCACCGCCTCGACCCCGGCCACGACACCAGCGTTGCCATGATGGAAGCGGCCCAGGCCCGAGGCCACGAAGTCTGGATTATGGCCGCTGGTGCCCTGAGCGTGGTAGCTGGCAAAGCGCTGGCGCTGATGCACCCGGTAAAGCTGACCCCCGTGCAGCTTGTCGATGGACTTTGGGCCGCCGCTACCCCCTGGTTTGAGCTGGGCGACGCGGTGCAGCGCCCCTTGGAGGACATGGATGCGGTGTTTATGCGTACCGACCCACCCGTCACTGTGCCCTACCTCTACGCCACCTACATTCTCGACTACGTAGACCCGGCCAAAACTAAGGTGATCAACGCTCCCAGCGGGCTGCGGGCAGCCAACGAAAAAATGTATGCCCTGCAGTTTACCGAAGCGATTCCTGAAACGATAGTCAGCCAAAGCAAGGCGGTGATTCGCGAGACGGTGGAGCGGTGGGGGTCGGCAGTGCTCAAGCCCCTGGGCGGCAAGGCCGGGGAGGGCATTTTGTTTTTGCAGGCGGGCGATCGCAACCTCAACTCCATGGTCGAAATCAGCACCCAGCAGGGCAAAGAGCCGGTGATGGTGCAGACCTACCTACCCGCCGCTAAAGACGGCGACAAGCGAATTATTTTGCTCAACGGCGAGCCCATTGGCGCAGTCAACCGCATCCCCACCGGCAGCGAGTTTCGCGGCAACATGGCGGTGGGCGGTCGGGTGGCTCAGGTAGATATCACCGATCGCGAACTCGATATCTGCCGTCAATTAGCCCCCACCCTGGTTCGTGACGGCCTCTACTTCGTTGGCATTGACGTGATCGGCGGCTACCTCACTGAGGTCAATGTCACCAGCCCCACCGGCATTCGCGAAATCGATCGCCTCAACGATGTGCGCCTGGGCGACCAGGTAATCGCCTGGGTCGAGCAGAGATAAAGCGCTGATTGATACGAGGTTACACTGGTGTCATACCCGCAAACAATGCCGTAGGGAAGCCTATGCAAGTGTTATCTGAGCAAGAACAGCAACTGATCGACAAAATTCGTCAGTTTTCCCCTTTACAGATTGCTGAGGTAGAAGATTTTATTGACTTTCTTAGTCAGCGTTATTCAGATAGACAGCTAGTTGCCGTTGCCGCCCAGGCTTTTGAGCCGTCGTTAGCTCGGGTTTGGGATAACCCAGAAGATGCTGCCTACGATGACCTTTGAATTCGGCCAGGTTGTGCTGGTGCCGTTTCCTTTTACCAACCAGAACGCCTAAAAGAAAAGGCCTTCAGTTGTCATTAGCTCGCAAGACTACAACACAGCTTGCCACGATCTCATTCTCATCGCGGTAACTAGCCAATTACGAACACCTTTATTGTTCGGTGAGATGATGATTACTGACTGGCAGGCGGCGGGGCTACTTAAGCTCTCGGTTATCAAGCCTGTGATTACAACAATTCAAAAAGATTTGGTGATTCGACAGTTGGGCAACCTTGCCCCATCAGACAGTCAGTCATTGAATGATTTGTTGCTGCTATTGCTTACAGAGGTGAACTGACAAAGGCTAACCAAAGTATTGCTGGTGTTCTTCTGAGGCGAGCCAGTAGGCGCTGGCGGGTTCAATCTGGGTGACGATGGGTTTAGGGTAGTGGCCTGAGTCTTGCAGTTTGGCTTTGGCTTGGCGAGCCGTTCTGCCCTGTTCTGGGGTGTGGTAGAAAATCACCGAGCGGTACTGCTCACCGCGATCGCCCCCCTGGCGGTTGAGGCTGGTGGGGTCATGGATGCGCCAAAAGGTATCGAGCAGAGCGGCGTAGGAAATTTCGGCGGGGTCAAACTGTACCTGACAGACTTCGGCGTGGCCGGTGATGCGAGACAGCACATCCAGGTAGCAGGGGTGCTCGAAGTGGCCGCCCATGTAGCCCACAGAGGTATCGATCACGCCGTCGAGTCGGCGAAAGCTGGCTTCTACCCCCCAGAAGCACCCGGCCCCAAAGGTGGCGAGTTCAGTAGTAGTCATCGGTTCGACAATGCTTGGTGTGATTAGCTGTCCGTTGGCCGACAGATTGATGGCTATAGCCGTAGTCACGCTAGTTAGAACATCAACACGCCCTTAAAACGCTCCAACTACATTAGAAAACTACTGCCCCGGGTTCAGCTGTGTCATCTGCCAGGTAATCAGCGTTCCCACCGGGCTCCACAGCAGGTAGGGGAGCAGTAAGAGAAATGCTTTGGTATCCACCTGCGCCACTGACCAGGCCAACAGTAACCCAAACACAAACCCCGTCGCCCCGATCGCCGTGCCCACTCGCAAACTCCGCAATTTGCACATGACCGGGGTATAGCTCACAATCAACAGCTCCAGCAGGACGTACCCCGCCATCAGCCACCAGCTCTGGGTTTGGCGCCAGACAATATAGGCCGACCAGCCGCCGCAGATAAACACCACCGTCCACACAACCGGAATGGCAAACTCAAAGGTCAGCCAGGCGGGGCGACGCTGCCGCTTAAACCACGTGATATCGCGAGAACTGAGTAGGCTGGACGCAGCCGCGATCGCTGTCCCCACCACCGCAATCACTAACCAGGCTGGAATCATCATTCACCTCACCAGGGCCTGCTTAAACTAAACCAGACCAGAGCCGCCGCCGCATCTTACCCATGACACAACCCCATGACACAATTTGAGAAATGCACCTGAGAAACCCATAAGGGCTAAAGTTTCACAAGCCCTGCCGGAGGGGTAATTTCGAGGTAGCCCTGGGCCAAATTCACCACCGGCACAATGGCGGTAACAAAGGGTATCAGGACGGTCTGGGGTTTGGCAGGGGGTAAATTTTCTGCTTTAGGAGCATCGTAAGTCACTTCGAGCAGGTCGTTGCCGGCGGCAAAAATGTCGGTTACCGTGCCAATGGCGGTGCCTGTAGCCTGCACAATCACCCGCAGCCCCACCAGGTCGGCCACGTAAAACTCATCGGCGTCGAGGCTGGGGCGATCGCCCACCGACACCACCAGCACAGCATCCCGCAGAGCCTCAGCACCCTCGCGGCTGTCTACCCCGGCCAGCTGCACTACGTATAACCCCTTGCCGTCTACATATCTCCCTCGCACCAGCTCTACCGGCTCTGGGGTAAGGCTGCGGGGGCGCTTGAGCCAGCGCTGACCCGGTTCTAAAAACCGCTCTGGAAAGTCGCTGCTGGGGTACACGCGCACCTCACCCTTTACCCCCTGGGGGGCAACGATGCGGCCAATTTCAACCCAGTCTTCAGGAGGTGTGGCGGGGGCGGATGGTTGGGTTGTCATGGGGCGGGCACCGCCACCGGGCGGCTCTGGGTTTGGTAAACTTCGGCCACCAGGGTTCCAAGTCGCTGGGCGGCTTCGGTCAGGTCTTCGCGGCTGGCGGTCAGGCTCAGGCGCAGGCACTGACGGGTGTGTGGCCAGGGTTCTCCCTGCTCTGGGCGCAGCCCCGGAAAGAAGGGGTTGCCCGGCACTACAATCACCCCGCACTGCTTGAGCTGCTGGTACAGCTCTTGGTCGGTGATGGGCAGCTGGTCAAACCACAGCCAGGCAAAGATGGCTCCCTCGCCCCGGTGCAGGTACCAGGGCAGATCCTGGGGCAGGGCGCGATCGAGGGCCGCTTCGAGCACGGCAAACTTGTCTTGATAGTAGGGCCGAATCACCTGCTCAGACAGCTGGGCCAGGGTACCAGAGGCAATGGCTCGAGCGGCGATCGCCTGGCCGTAGCGCGACGAGTGAATGCAAAAATTGGTCTGAAAACACTCCAGCACCTGAATGAGCGCCGGATCGCCAATGGC
>DASQNN010000092.1:0-18419 GCA_035644955.1 Nodosilinea sp.
TGGAGTGTCTAACTCGATGCGATCGCGCATTGTGCGCATTGGGGCCAAGCACTTTGACCAAGACGAGCTCAACGCCATGCTGCAAGCCGCCGACTTTGCGCCCCTCAAAGACAAAGAAATCGCCTACTTCTACGGCGGTAAGTAGTTTTCATCTAGCGCTCTAGCTATCCATCCCCTGCATTCTGACCCTGGGTGCAGGGGGTTTTGGTAAGGGGTGCAGCGGCTGCTTGGCGATCGCTTGGTCACCTCAAAAGATTTGCTTCAGCCGCAACAGCGCTGAGCCACTGGGGAACACTGAACTTGCCTTTTGCTTTGGTCAAATACAAGTTATGGTGGCTCGCACCTTTGGTTGCTTTAGCTCTGCGGTGGTTACGGTAGCGGGACTGGCCGGGGTGACCTGGGTGCTCAACCTGCCCTACCCAATGATTCGCTGGCCCGTGGCCAAAACGGTTCCCCTGGTGCTGCTGCCCAGCTATATCAAGATGGACCACGACTACCGCCAGGCGGTGTCGCTGGTGGAGCAGGCCGACCAGCTGGTAAACCAGGCCACTTCAGCCCAGGATATTGAGCTGGGCGACGAAAAAGTTGCCCAGGCTCAGCTGCATCTAGACGGACTGCCGGTGTGGTTTTTGGGCTACTACCCCCAGGGCTACTGCGGTTTTGTAGGCTGTAGCTGGCGGTTTACGGTGGACGAGTTTCAGGCTGCCCGAGCCGAGATTGGGCGCATGGAAGCCGTAGTTTTTCAGGAGCGCAACGCTCAAACCCTGCTAACAGAAGGCACATTGGCCGTCGATGGGGCACAGCAAGCGTTTCAAACCGCCGAATCTGGCTCGGAGCGGACCGTGGCTCTTACCACCTGGCAGCAGGGGATGGACCGGCTGAACGAAATTCCGCCTGAGACGTTGGCCGGGCGGCAGTCGGCCACCAAGCTGGGGGCCTACCAGCGCGACTACCAGCAGGTGGCGGGCAACGTGGCTGGAGGCAATCGCTCGGGCACGCTGGTAGATGCGGCCAAAGCCTTTGCGTACCAGGCTGCTGTGGCCGGCCAAAACCCGCCCCACAGTGCAGACAAGTGGACCACCATTGCCGGGCTGTGGACCACCGCGATCGCCCGTCTAGACGACATCCCCCTTGAAGATCCGGGCTATGGCGAGGCCCAAACCCTGCTGGCCCAGTACCAAACCAACCTGGGCATCGTTCAAGAAAACATTGCCAAAGAAGAGGCCTCGGCCCGGGCTTTTGACAGCGCCAATGACAAAAGCACTGACATGCTGGCCCAAAACCTGGAGGGCATGGATCGCAACCAGGTTGCCAGCCTGCTGCAAGACATTATCAACGATCTCGAAAAAGTTCAGGCCAATACGACGAGCCATGGTCGGGCCAGCGACATGCTCAGGTCTGCCAACCAAAAGCTGGCCCAGCTCAAGTAGGGGCAGAGGGTTGGGACCAAGGTTTTGGGTCAAGACTCAAATGGAAGGCAGGCCGTGGGTACCCTACTAAAATCAGACGTTGCAGCGGTGACGGCAGGGACGAGAGTATAGACCTTCGTTGCAAAACCCCTAGCCTCTCCGGAAGCGGGTTGTTTACGGGTGTATTTGATGACGGAACACACCACCCATGCCACTCCATGCTGAAGCTCAATCACCTGCAACTAGGCCAAAAATTTACCCTGCTACTGCTGCTGGTGTTTCTCGGTGGCATTATTGCCAGCAGCCTTGCCCTGTCTTCAGTTTTAAACCGGAGTGCCCAGGCTCAGCTCACCACCAACGCGCTGATGCTAATGGAAACCATGAACTCCGTGCGGGATTACACCACCAACCAGGTCAACCCGGAGCTGGTCGACCGGCTAGAGAACGAGTTTTTGCCCGAAACGGTGCCGGCCTATTCGGCCCGAGAAGTTTTTGAAACCTTTCGCGGCAACCCCATCTACGCCGACTTTTTCTACAAAGAAGCCACCCTCAACCCCACCAACCTGAGGGATAAAGCTGATGGCTTTGAGGCTGAGTTGGTGGCGCAATTTAAGCAGCAGAGTACGGCCCAGGAGACCAGCGGGTTTCGCCAAAGCCCAGCGGGCGACCTCTACTACATTGCCCGACCCATCAAAATCACCAAGCCGAGCTGTTTAGAGTGCCACAGTACCCCCGCCGCCGCCCCCGCCAGCATGATCGATCGCTACGGGGCCAGCAACGGGTTTGGCTGGCAGCTCGACGACATTGTTGGGGCGCAGATGATTTCGGTGCCGGCTGCCAAGGTGCTGAAGAGTGCGCGTCAGTCGCTGGTGCTGATTTTAGGCATCTTTGTAATTGCGTTTTCGCTGGCGATCGTGATGGTAAACCTGTGGCTCAAGCGCTACGTGGTGCGCCCTCTCAACCGCATGGCCCTGGCGGCAGAAGCGGCCAGCATGGGCGACCCCGGCGCAGAATTTAGCCAAAACTCGAACGACGAAGTAGGTAAGCTGGCCGAGGCCTTTAACCGCATGCAGATGAGCCTGCAGATGGCGATGCAGCGCCTAGAGCGCTACCGCGGAGGGCGACGCAATTCAGGCGATTTTTTGAGTAAATAAGTTTGGTCTAGGCCCAACCAAAAGCCTAAATCGGTGTTGCTGAATTGAAGACTAAATTTGGGTAGGGGCAAACGGCCGTTTGCCCTTACATAGAGACGTTGCAGTTTTGATTCATATCTGTATTCAGCAACGTCGCCTAAATATGTTGGGTTGGCTTGCAGAGTGAAAGGTTTGAAGTCGGACTATACAGAGGCAAGGGAACGGTCGTTTCTCCCATCATCCATCTGCTCTCAACCCCTGCCGAAAGGCTTTTGCAGCGGCCAGCGGGTTTGGGTTTTGCAAACAGCGGGTCAGCAACTCAAGATCTAAACCCGGCAAAACCTCGCTCTGTTGAATTGGCTCATAGCCAGCGGTCTCACCAAGCTGGGCTGGGGTTTCTTCTCGCTGATGGTAGATAATCAGACGATTCTTTTGCCAAAACCACACCTCCCGCACCCCCAGGCGACGATACAGTTCCAGGCGATTGATGCTGCCACTGGTGACAATCACCTCGATCGCCAGGTCAGGAAAGTCTTTATCTGTACCAATGCAGTAGCTCTCATCCGGTTCGCCCCCCGCCTGCCGCTCGGGCTTTTTTAGCGTTGTCGAACCCATTGGAAAGTATTCCGTATCGGTTTCTAAGAAGTAGATCAGCAGCAAATCGCCAATACGGGTTTTGCCGCTTTCATGGTTGCGACTCGGGGCCAAGATTTCCAACACTCCATCTAAAAAGTGCACCCGATAGGCAGTCGCCTCACCCAGGTCTGACAACAGCGCTTCGTACTGTGCCCACGAGGCCCGGCTCAAAACCCGCCGCTCTTCGGGGTCATCCAGAGCTATTTGACTTGCCAAATCATCAAGAAGGACCATCGCACCTTACCCCAGCTGCTTTCGATCATTCTAAGACTGAGTTTGTTAGAGGTTGTTGGTTGCTGCCCCTACTGCATTTGCTTGCGAAAGACCTCTGCCTTTTTGGGGTCGGGAATTTCAGCGGCAATGCGATCGACTAAATCCTGGGGCGCAAGATTGGGGAAATCGGCCAGGGCATCGTCTAACAAATAGTTGGCCATGGGGCCAATACAGCGGGTTAGGGTTTGTCGGCAGCGGCTCAAAAACTCCGGGGTGGGCCGTTCTGTCGCCAGGGGGGTCGCAGATACTGGGCCTGACTGGCGCTGAGAAACCTCGTGGGCTTCGGTTTCCAGGCTAGATACACTCTCGTCTACGGCACCCTGAATGCGATTGATAAAGTCTGTGGCCTGCCGCCCATTGGACAGCTGATCGGCCAGAATCTGGACAAACTCCTCGGGTGTCGCCTGGGGATATTGATCCATCATGTCTTCGACAATGACGCTGGCCATAGGGCCAATACAGCGCGTGAGTTCCTGACGGCAGGCTTTGATAAATGAGGCGTTTTGTAGCTCTGAGCGGGCTATTCTCGACGTTGTACTAGAGAGGGGATTTAGCTGGTTGACAGAGGGCTGCCAAGCTGGTTCAACCCCTAGCGGTGAGATGGGGGCCGCCGTATTTGCCAGGGGCGACAGGCGCTGCATAACGTCGCGGGCTGTTTGAAAGCGGGCTTTGGGTTTTTGCTGCACCAGCTGGGTGAGAATAGCCGCCAGGCTTGGGCTGACGCTAACGTAGGTCTGCCAGTGCCACTCCAGAGATTCGCGATCGATGAGATCGCGGGGGTAGCGGCCGGTGAGCAGCACGATCGCGGTTACCCCCAGGGCATAGAGATCGCTGCACGGAAAGCACTGGCCTAGCTGGATTTGCTCGGGCGGCGAGTAGCCAAACTTGCCCACCATCGTGGCGGGCTGGGCCTCGTCAGGGGAAGTCATCTGATCGGAGAGCAGGGTGCTGATGGCGTCGCTGACCAGGCCAAAATCAATTAGCACCGGCAGGCTGCGATCGCGGCAGTACATGATGTTGTCCGGCGAAATATCGCGGTGCACAAGATTTAGCCCGTGGAGGTAGTCCAGCACCTGCAGCATCTGCATCAGCCACTGAATCACCTCTGCTTCAGAAAACTGGCTATCTTGCTGGCGGCGCTGCTTGATCAACTGCGAATAGGGCACGCCGTCAATGTATTCCTGCACAATGAACAGGCGTTGGCGCTGGGTAAAACAGGCCTGAAACTTAGGCACCTGAGGGTGAGCGAGCTGGTATAGAGTTTTAGCTTCGCGCTTAAAGAGGTCTAGCGCCTTTTGCAGATTGCTGCCCGATTTTTTGGTCGGGAAAAACTCCTTGAGCACGCAGGCTTCACTAAACCGCTGCGAATCTTCCACCAGGTAAGACCGTCCGAAGCCGCCCTGACCCAGCACCCGCCGAACAATGTAGCGGCCGCCAACTTTGGTACCCGGGGCCAAAAGTCGGCGATCTAGAGAGGGGTCGGGGGCGGTTTCGAGGTGCTCTTCGGCCGTAGGCGCGGAGGGGCTGACCTCGGAGTGGTCGTTGGGAAAGGGGTGGACGTGGTAAGCGGGCACCAGCTCCTGAATATTCTTGAGCTGTAGTGGGCCGGCATAGGTGGTGTCTAGATCTAGCCGCGACTTGACTACGTCGTAGACAATTTTAGAAATGCAGATGCCGCGAGGACGGGCCTCTGTCTGAAGGCGAGCGGCAATGTTGACCCCATTGCCCATGACGTCGGACTGGCTAAAAAAGACATCTCCCAGGTGAATGCCAATGCGATGCAGCATCGCTAGCTCTCCATCGGCGCTGGCATTGATGCGGTGCAGTTCTTTCTGAATTTCTAGCCCGCAGCTAACCGCCTGCACCGCACTGACAAAGTACATCAGCAAGCCGTCGCCCGTCGATTTCAGCACTTTGCCCTCAAACTGCTCGCAGAGCGTTTCCATTAGCGCTTGATCTCGCTGCAGCTGAGCGAGGGTTAGTTCTTCGTGAACCGACATGCGGGCGCTGAAGCCGACTGCATCGGTCAGCATAATCGCGGCTAGGGTGCGATGTCCGTGGGTCACACGAGTCAGCTCCAAGGGCTTCTTAGGGGTTTCTCAAGCTGTCTAAGCAGTTAACGGGTGCAGCATACCCATTAACAACCAATAACTTCACTAAGGCTGCACCGGTTTCAGCCAAGAATTACAGATGATTGAGGTTGTAGTAGCGAGCACCCCTATTTTCTGAAACCGGTCGCCCCAGGGCCAAAGTGTCTGCCAACAACCGCCGCCTATGCCGCTGGGAAAATAGCCTGAAAACAGCCCTGGGAGTCAATTCTATCCTACGGGTTAGCCCTCAATCGTCTCGCAGCGCCCTATCCCAATGTTGCTAATGCCCGTCACCTCCGATACAGACGGGGCTTCGGGAGGGTATCCAAATCACTGATCGTCAGCGGGCAGAGCGATGGTTAGCACCGCAGGTTCTTCTTTGACACGGGCTTCGAGGGGCCGCACTTGGTTCACTAGGGCGATGAGCTGAGATAGATCGGGGAGGGGAGCGTTGGGACTGTAGCCCGCATCGGCAGTAATACTAGATTGGGCACTCTGCATGGCCTGCTCGATGTACTGCTGCTGGTTGCGATCGACGCTGGGGCCGATTAAAACGGCGCCTGGTGGAACGGCGCGGCTGGTGTGTAAAACCCGAAACGACCCCTCCTCAAACCCGTTGCGATACTGCTGAAAGTCGTCTTCTGACATTGCCCCTGCCGCGACTTGGCCCTCGGCAATCCACCCCAAGGCCGCCGCTGGGGTGGGCGCAAACTCAACTTTCTTCAGGGTGAGGCCATAGAGGTCGTAGAGGGGCAGGTAGTAGCCGGTGGCCGACCCCACCTCGCCCAGGGCGATCGCCTGGTGGGCTAGATCGCCCAGCGCCTCCAAGGAGCTATCGCGGCGCACCACCAGCACCGATCGCTGGTTGGGAGTGCCTAGCATGGGAAAAATCGGCAGGTAGTTGGCTTCGGCAATGGCGATCGCCGCCAGACCGGAGGGGGCAAACACCAGCGACCACTTAGCCGCCCGAATTTGCTCCACCGCTCGGATCTCGTTGAACACGGGCTCTAACTCGACTACAGCCTTGAGCTGCTCGGCCAGGTAGGTCTGAAAGCGCTGGTACTTTTCTAAGGAACTGGCCCCATCGTCGTAGCTCACCAGCCCGATCGTTAGCCGCACGGGCTGTTCCGACCCGGTGCCCCCACCGCAGCCAATTGTCTGGAGTAGCCCGACCACCACCAGGCCCACCAGACAGAGTTTGAAAAACCGGCGCAATCGACTCATAATTTCTACAAACGGGGCGATCGAGAGTTTTGAGTAGACCTCTTAAACCCGTTTTTGCAGCTTAGATCGACAGCTCAAGCAATCCAGATCTTCTTCGTATTCTGTGACGTTTCACGGCGGTGGAAGGAGGGCTGGAACGGGGCGATCGCCCTGGATTTGTTCATGATCCTCAACCAACTATGGTAGAACGGACCAGAGACCCATGCCACAAGAGGGTAGCCATTTGGGCCTTGGGGGTATCTAGGGGCAGTCTTGTGGGATGGCCGTCCCGGCTGTCCACCCTCCAGCAGCCCAGGATTGTGAGTAATTCAGGTCAACCGAAATAGTCGGGCTCATTGCCCGGTGCCCACTTGATGTTGCAGCCCACGCTGGGTTTTTGGTCGCCGGGCATGGCTTCGGCGGCTAAGACCGCATCCAGCGCCGCGCGCAGGTCGCTGCCGGTGACGGGCACGCCGTTGCTGGGGCGGCTGTCGTCGAGCTGGCCCCGGTAGGCGAGGGTTTTGGCCTGGTCAAACACAAAGAAATCGGGGGTGCAGGCGGCGGTGTAGGCTTTGGCGATCGCCTGGGTTGCGTCAAAACAGTAGGGAAAGGTAAAGCCAACCTCCTGGGCCTGGGCTTTGAGGTGTTCTGGCCCATCTTGGGGGTGGGTTTGTACGCTGTTGGCGCTGATAGCGACAATGCCGATGCCCTTGGGGCCGTAGTCTTTGCCGATGCGGGCCAGCTCTTGCTCAACGTGCTTGACGAAGGGGCAGTGGCGGCAGATGAACATGACCAGCAGCGCCGGGGCATCGGCAAAGGTGCCGAGGGTAATAACCTCGCCGCTGACCACATCCTCTAGCTCAAAGTGGGGGGCGGCGGTGCCCAGGGGCAGCATGGTAGATTCCACCATAGCCATGGGGTTAAGTCTCCAGGGTGAGTTTTCTCTATCGTACTGAATCGTATTGGGGGATTTGACCATGACCGCCGCTGAGTTAAATGCAATTCGTAACTACCTAGCCCTTTCGCCCGTGCTGGGCACAGCGGGGCAGCCCACCCCAGAGCAGTTTGCCGCCGTAGCCCAGGCTGGCTACACCGTCGTGATCAATCTGGCGCTGTCTACCTCTGACCACGCCATCCCCCATGAGGCCGAACTGGTCAAAAGTCTGGGAATGACCCACTTTCACATTCCGGTGGTATGGGAAGCCCCAACCCCTGCCGACCTAGAAATTTTTTTTAAGGTGATGGAGAGAAATAGCGATCGCAAAACCTTTGTCCACTGTGCCCTCAACATGCGCGTCTCTGCCTTTGTCTACCTCTATCGCGTCCTCCGCCAAGGGGTTGACCCAGCGGTTGCCCTAGCAGACCTGCACCGTATCTGGCACCCCAACCCCACCTGGCAAGCCTTTATCGACAAAGCTCTGGCCTAACCCACCGTCTCCATCCCCTCACCTTCTCCATCCCCTCACCATCCCCATCCCCTCACCCCATCCCCTCACCCCCTCCCCTCTGCCCCCGCCCTCCCCTAAAATATCTCTATGGCAAAAGAGACCCACTACCAAACCCTCGACGTTAACGAGACGGCGACCCAGGCGGAGATCAAGCGCGCCTATCGCCGCTTGGCGAAACAGTATCATCCCGACAGCCAGAGCGATCAGGCGTCGCACGATCGCATTGCCCGTATTAACACGGCCTACGAGGTAATTGGTGACCCGTCGCGGCGCACGGTGTATGACCAGCAGCGCCAGGGGTTTGCCGTGGCTGACCCGGTGGAGAGTGCGGCCAATCGGGCCAAGCGTACGGCCGATATGCAGGAGGTATATCGCTACGCGCGGGAGGCAACGCAGTCGTCTGGGGCGCGGGAGGATGCCTGGCTGAAGCTGGTCTACGGGCCGGTCGATAGGCTGTTGGGCAAGATTATGTCGCCGCTGAGAGCGGAGATTCGCAAGCTGTCGGCCGACCCCTTTGATGATGAGCTGATGGAGGGGTTTATGGCCTACTTAGAGCAGGGGCGCGCGTGGCTGGGGCAGGCCCAGGGGAAGTTTCAGTCGATGGCGAACCCGGCGAGTACGGCGGGGGTGGCGGCGGATGTGTACCACTGTCTGGGGCTGCTGGAGGATGGGTTGGATGAGCTGGAGCGGTTCACGATGAGCTATGAGGAGAGCTATATCCATACCGGAACGGAGCTGTTTCGACGGGTAAAGCAGCTGCGGGCGGAGGCGAAGGAGCGGGTGAAACGGTTGGTGTAAGGTATGCCACCGTAGGGGCAAACGGTTGTTTGCCCTCACCAGGTTGTTGCTAGTTACAGCTCCTTGGATGGTGGTAAGGAGTAGGGTGGGCACTGCCCACCAGCCCTACGTCAATGCCATTCTCGCGTAGATGATAATTAGCGGGAGTTATCGGTAGAAAGCTAAACCTACCGCTGGGGCCATTTCGCTGGCCCCAGACCCCCTTCGACCAGGGCCGTGCCGCCGCCCTGGACCCAACGGAAAGGATGGATCGCTGGGCCAGTTTAAACTTCTGTTCTGCAAAGTGACCTATGGGCACCTGCGATCGGGCTCGACCATCCCGTAGGGTGTATCCGCGCAGCGATGCACCATCCTCATCTATTTCAATATTTTTCAGCAACACAACACCAATGAATCAGGGATGGGTTTATACCGATCGCATCACTTCTGCCGAAGCTAGTCTTTCGGTACTGGATTTCTACAGCAATCGCTACCGGCACTCCAGTCGGGCAGAATGGCACGATCGCATCACAGCTGGCCAAATTCGCCAAGACGGCATTCCCCTCGCCCCCGGCGATCGCCTTCAGGCGGGGCAAACGCTGGACTACCATCGGCCACCGTGGGAGGAGCTGGAGGTGCCGCTGGGGTTTGAGGTGCTGTATGAAGATGGGGATTTGATGGCGATCGCCAAGCCATCGGGTCTACCGGTGCTTCCCGGCGGGGGCTTTCTAACCCATACGCTGCTGCACCAGCTCAGGCTGCGCTATCCAGAGAATCCGCCCATTCCGGTGCATCGGCTGGGGCGGGGCACCTCGGGGGTAATGGTACTGGGCAGGTCGCCCCTGGCTCGCTCTGTGCTCAGTCGCCAGCTGCGAGATTCTACTGCCACTGCCCACGATCCTCAAGCCCCCCACCCGATTCGCAAAACCTACCGAGCCCTAATTGGGGCTAGCGATCTGTCAGAGGCATTCACCCTCACAACGCCCATCGGCAAGGTCGATCATCCGGCGCTGGGGTATGTGTATGCGGCCTCACCCACCGGTCTACCGGCCTACAGCGAGGGGATAGTCATCCAACGCGCCGCAGATTCCACCCTGGTAGAAGTCACTATCCGCACCGGGCGGCCCCACCAGATTCGCATTCATCTAGCGGCGGCAGGGTTTCCGCTTGTCGGGGATCCTCTCTATGGAGTCGGCGGCCTACCGCTGCCGATTGAACCTGCTGAGAATGGCAGAGTTCCTGTCCCCGGCGACATTGGCTACCACCTGCACGCCTACCGTCTAAAGCTACCCCATCCCCGCACCCAGGAGCCTTTGCAAATCGTCTGTCCTGCCCCCCCTGCGTTGCAGACTCCTGAGTCAAAGTTTTAAGTTATAGATAACTCTGCCTAGGCTTTAGACACTGCAGTTGCCCGGTGCCGAAGCTTTTGGCTCCCCACCATTTGGTTGGGCAAACGCCGTTTGCCCCTACATGAGCTGACCGTACTTAACTAGCATGGCCGCCTCACCCACCCACCCATCCACCCGCCTACTCATCCACTCACCCACAGGGCCGCACCATCAACAACTGCTCCGCCTGTCCAAAGCCATACTTTTCGTAAAAGGGCTGCATATCGGGGGTGCAAAAGAGCTGAATGCACTCTACCTGAGCCAACTGGTGGTGGGCCGTTACATGGTCGATTAGCTTAGCCCCTAGGCCTTGGCCGCGGTAGTCTGCTGCCACAATCACATCGAACACGATCGCCCGGTACACCCAGTCGGTCAGCACCCGACAAAAGCCCGCAAGCCGTTGCGTATCGTCATCCCACAGGCCAAAAAGCAGGTCGCTGTTGTTTAGCAGGATGGGCACATCGGCCAGGGCGCGTTCTTTGCTCCACCACTCTTGCAAATACATCTGGTGCAGCTGCTCAACCTGGGCCGGGCTGAGCTGGTGAATGAGGGTGAGCATAGGGGAAATTGCGACGCTGTACGGTACGGATATCCTGACTCAGCGGCCCGACGAAAGAGCTACGATCAAGGAGTAGCAAAGGTGCAAGACCTATCTTACTGCCGATGGCGCGGGTTGCAGCTGTCGATACAGTTAGGGTATAGCTGCGTTGCGATTCCCTCACTTTGATCAATAAAGTGCACGCGAGATGAGGGGCGATCGCCCTAAAGGGCCGGTTGTTGACCGCCGCATGCTACAACCCGCTAGCCAAGGCTTACAGCAACGGCCGTTGGCACTGAACATCTATACCGGAGGACACCTCCATGAAACTTACTTTACTCGCCGGGGCCGCAGTGGCTATTCCTTTAGCCTTTGCCGTGCCTGCTCAAGCCGAGAACCCAGCCCATGTGCAGCAGCTGCTTGAAACCAACCTCTGCCAGGGCTGCGACCTATCTGGCGCTGACCTAACCCAGGCCCACCTGATTGGGGCCGATCTGCGCGACGCCAACTTGGAAGGGGCAACACTCTTGGAAGCCAACCTAGAAGGGGCTGATCTGAGCCGTGCTGACTTAACCAGTGCTAACCTGACCAGCGCATTTTTGACTAATGCTCTGCTTGAAGACGCCACCCTCGACGAGGCCGACCTCACCGATGCCACCATCTACTTCGCTGAGGTAACAGGGGCGTCGTTACTGAACGTCGACTTGACCGGAGCAACCATCGTTGGCACTCCGATCAGCATTGGTACTGATTAATCACTGATTAAGCAAACACACTGCCGCAGGGTTAGAGGATTTACACTACTGTCTTTATCTAGAGTGTCATTGCCACCTGTGCGGCTATCTCTTTGGTAGGGTGCGCTGGGCGATCGCCCAGCGCACTTCTAGCTACGGCTTTTGAGTTCTTTCTCCGTGGGTTAGCAGCTGCTCGATCGCCCTCAACCGATGCTGCCACGATCGCAGCCTATAACTGCTGTTGGTCGTGTCTACCAGCACTCCCTGGTTCAGCGGCGTGCGTACCTGGTTAAGACCGGCTTTGACATTGGCCAGGTTGCGGCGCGAGGGCTCTTGGGCCAGGGCGTCAAACTCGCGGCCCAGGTCATTGACTGCATCGACCCACGGTTCTAAAGAGCCGCGATCCATCCACAGGCGCTGCTGGGTCAGCAGCCAGCTCCACTCGCGCTGGAGGGCTGCGTAGCGGCTGGCGGCCATGGCGTAGGGGTTAACAGGGCCAGGAGAGCTGCTATTGCGGGCTGGGGCCTGGGTTTGGGCCAGCACGGTGTTTAGCTCGGCATTTAGGTCGGCGGTGGCAAACAGGGCATAGCCTGGGGTGGGCAGGTCGCGGCTGGCCTGCATTTGGTCTATCGTGGCCGCATTCGACAGGTTAAGCAGACGAATGCCCGGTATCACCAGGGTAGACCCAAAGGACTCATTCACCAGCCAGGGCGATACCAGGCGCTCGAAGCGGCTGGTGTCGCCGGCGTAGCTCATCAGCACAATCCAGTCAAGGTAGTTGGCTCGTGCCCAGGTACCCCAGTCTTGCTGAATGCGCTGCAACCGCTCTTGCTCGGGGTTGGCAAACACCGCCGCCGACATCACTAGGCCGGGGCGCTGCCGTCGCAGCGTGCCGGAGATGGTTTCGACAAACGAGGTCACCTGCTGGGTCCGAAACTCGGTCCAGCGTTCCCACAGCACCTGCTGCTGAATCTGCTGGTTGCGATCGAGTCCGCTGGCGCGGGGGTTAAGGGTGATGGGGTCTACACCGCTGATGCTTTGGAAGCGCCAGCGGGCTACTTCGCCGTAGCCGTAGGTGCGGTTGGCTCCAGGGTCTTGAAAGGGGTAGCGAATGTAGTCGAGGTGCAGACCATCGACCCCGTACTGGGTGACGATTTCGGTCATCAAGCGGGTCAGGTAGCTGCGCACCTCGGGATTGGCGGGGTCTAAAAAAGGCTTGTCTTGGCCGCGAGGAATGAGGTTGCCGCTGTTGTCGTAGGCGGCCCAGCTGGGGTGCCGGGTGAGTACCGGGCCGGGGTAGTTGGCGGGCTGGTTGAGCAGCCGGTTGTGGCGTTGGTTGCCCGCCGCAAAGGTCCACACCCAAGCGTGCAGGGTCATGCCGCGCTGGTGGGCCAGCTCCACAGCCGCGGCCAGTGGATCCCAGCCGAGGGTGAGGGGGTTTTGCTCGGGGGCCACCTGGCTGGGGTAGATGGTGTAGCCCGCATTCACGGTTTCAAAGAAGACGGTGTTGATGCCGGCAGCGGCCAACCGGTCGAAGACCTGGCTGAGCCCCGCGGGCGATCTGGCTTGCACAATGGTGCCGCGATCGAGCCACACGGCGCGAATTTCTCCCTGGTCGAAGGTGCGATCGACAGGAAAGTTTTTCCACAGGGCTGTGCGGGCGGCTAGCCAGCGATCGCGCACCTCGCTGTGCTTGCCCGCCGCCAGCAGCCCATCCCACTGGTTCAACAGCTGCTGGGCCTGGCCCAGGGTGGGGTGCAGGTAGGCCCCGCGCCCCGCGCCCACGTTTACCGGATCGGCGGCGGCGGTGAGCACTGGTAGTTGCGGGGGCAGGGTCAGCGCCGTGGGCGCATCGAGGGAGTTCGCCATAATCAGGGCGCTCTCGAAGCGGCCAATCAGGTTTTTTAGCTCCTGCTGCATGGCCAAAAACACCACCGGGCTGGGGGGACGGCCCGTGGGCGACAGCTCAATCACCGCCGGGGCAATTTGCTCGGCGGGGTCGCTCGAGGGGCTAGTCGAGTTGCCCACCGCATCGTTGGGCTGGGCAGGCTGAAGCACCCTCGGTCGCTGGGACGGCGGCAGGGGCGGTAGAACTGGGGCCGCAATGGGTCGTCGTCCGGGCCGGGCGGCAGGGGCGGCCTCCTGGGGGGCGGGCACTAGCGGGATGCTATCCGGCTCGGCGTCGCCGCTGAGATCGAGGTATAGCTCTAGGGTTTCGGTGAGGGCTGGGGCACCGGCAGGCTGATCGATGGCGGGTGCTGACGGGTTGCTCTGGGCGTATACCGCGAGATGGGGCGCGAGATGGGGAGGGCTCCAGCCCCCGACTACCCCCGCAAGGGTCAAAGACCGGCCTAAAAGGGCGATCGCCACCCCCAAAGGGCTGCTGCCTGGCGTCTGCTTCACAATGTCATCCCTCCATCACACGGCGCTAATTGTGGCACAGGTCGGCCGCTTCAGACTCGTGTCGAAGGGGGGAGGCTATGCGTTTCCTTAGTTAGCCCCGTCAGGCGGGCAGGCTCACGGTGAAGGTGGTACCAGCCCCCACTCGGCTGGTGACTTTGATGGTACCCTGCTGCAGCTGCACAAACTGCTTCACGATACTCAGCCCCAGCCCCGTACCGGGAATATTGCTGACGTTCTGGCCCCGGTGAAAGGGTTCGAACAGCTGCCTGCGATCGCCGGTTGGAATGCCAATGCCCTCGTCTTGCACCCTGAGGATGGTCTGCCCCCGCTGCTTGGCCAGCTTGAGCCAGATCGGGCGGCCCTCCGGGGTGTAGCGAATCGCATTAGAGAGCAGGTTGCTGAGAATCGATCGCAGCAGCCGCTCATCGAGACAGGCCAGCACCTGGCGGCTGCGGCAGACAAACTGAATTGGAGCGTGGGGGCGGCGGTAGTCGCCCTCAGCTAGCAGATTTTGGCAAAAAACTACCAGATCCAGCGGTTTAGGGTTGACCTCCAGTACCTTGGCCTCAATTTTGCCGATTACCAAGATGTCGTCGATCATCTGGGTCATGCGCTCGACGTTGGCGTTGATGGTGAGCAGGTAGTCGGTTTTTTCGTCGGGGCGCAGCTGGGTGTCGTAGCGGTTGAGCGACGATACGGTGAGGGCAATGTTGTTGAGCGGGTTGCGAAACTCGTGGCAGACCATGGAGACAAAGCGCGATCGCATGTCGCTCAGCTGCCGCAGCTGCTGATTCGCTGCCTGTAGCTCGGCGGTACGCTCCTGCACCTTTTGCTCTAGCTCTTCGTTGGTCCGCTGCAAAATCTGCTCGGCCCAGCGCCGCTGGGTAATGTCGCGAAAGGTGACCACCGTGCCAATCAGCCGCCCATCCTCGTCGCGCATGGGGGTGCTGGCATACTCCACCGGAAAGCTGGTGCCGTCCTTGCGCCAAAACACCTCATTGGTCACATGCCGCACGCTGCCGTCCTGAAATGCCGCGTAGATGGGGCAGGCTTCGCGCTGGTAGGGGCTGCCGTCAGCGAGGGAATGGTGCATGACCGCGTGCATTGAGCGGCCAATTAGCTCGTCGGTTGACCAGCCGATCATGGCGGCGGCGGCGGGGTTGACGAAGGTGACGTTGCCGTTGAGATCGAGCCCGTAGATGCCCTCCCCCACGGCATTGAGAATGAGCTGGTGCTGGCGGCGCAGGTGCTCTAGCTCCTGGCCCAGAGGGGCGGCGGCAGAAGCCTGTCTAGGGGGCAACCAGTAGGTTTGGGTCATCGTGATGCTAATACCGACAGAATCGTTGTGCGATCAGCGCCCCAATTACGGCTGAATTGAAACCTTATTCTGGGCCTTGATTTTGCCCTAAGTCGAGGCAGAGTGTAGCGGTGTATACAACGGCTTGTCTGCTTAAGGTTTACTAAAGGATTGTACCTGTGCGATCACCTTCCAATAATAACCGTCTAGCGCAACATCTAACGCAGATTTCGGCATTACTGACGTCCTAAAAGTGCCACTGCTTCTGAGTATTTAATGCGTTGGAATGGCACGTATTTCCTAAGCTAAACCTTGTTCTTCAAAGAACTGACAGCAGCTCTACATTCATACCCCTTCCTACGATCAGCTAAACCTTGGGTAAGGCTAATTCACCAGCCGCCGGTATACGGGTTAACAGTATTGTGAAGACCATTCTTATCATTGAAGACGAAGCTCAAACCCGCAATATTTTTCTCAAGTGTTTGGAGTTTGAGGGGTTTCGCGCCGTGGGGGCCAGCGACGGCAGCACCGGGGTCGCCATGGCCCAGCAGCACAGCCCCGACCTGGTGGTGTGCGACATCATGATGCCCGATATGGATGGCTATTCAGTGCTGTCGGCCCTGCGCAAGGTGCGACAGACGGCGCTGATTCCGCTGATTTTTCTGACTGCCAAGGTGGCCATGGCCGACCTGCGCCGGGGCATGGAGCTGGGGGCCGACGACTACCTGACCAAGCCCTGCACCGTAGAGCAGTTTTTGGCTGCCATCAACAGCCGTTTGCAGCGCCAGGCCGAAATTTCTGCGCTATATGGCACTGCACCCCCTGAGTCAGGGCCGCCTCCCTCAGCCCCAGGGTCACCCCATCCCATTTTCCCGACCGATCCCAAGCTGGCCAGTGTCTTTCACTTTATTGAAGCCCACTACCGTCAGCCCATCAGCCTCAGCGAAGTGGCCCAGCAGGTGGGCTATTCTCCCGCCTACCTGACCAACCTGGTGCAGTCGCACACCGGGCGCACAGTCAAACAGTGGATTATTGAACGCCGCATGGCCCAGGCCAAAACCCTGCTGGCAACGACTACCCAGTCGGTGCGACAGATTGCCGAGTCCTCGGGCTACAGCGATGCGGGCTACTTTACCCGACAGTTTCGCCAATTTAATGGCGTTTCTCCCCAGGTGTGGAGACAGCAATCTGTAGCAGAATTAACAAACTAGCGCTTAATTTTAGGTTGAAAACTAACTCCAAAAGAAAGTCCTAGAATGTCCAAAAAATGATCCCATGTAATTTGGATTTAGGCTTGCTACTTTACTGAGTAACTTGTTTTCAACCCGTATTTTTGCTGTTGGCGATGGCTGGGGCTGATTATTCTTCAGCGATCGCCAAGCTAAGTTTTCGGGTTGGTTAGGGAAAGGTTTTTGTCGCGTTCAACTATCTGTTTATGGTTATTTCAGCAGTAGCAAAGTCGCTTAGCGACTGGGGCAGTTTGAGTTGCACATCACCTTCCCTGAGGTTGCCGGGGCAGCCCTGTAGAACCTGTGGCACTGTACATTTAGCGGGGCACTTTACCGGCGACCACTCGCGGTTTATGCAAACCATGCCCCAGGACCCCATCGATATGGTCGATGACCTGGTGAAGATGGGGCTGTACAAAGAGAATCAGCTGCGCGCCGCCGATACCGTTAACACCTACGAGCTGCGCAAAGCGCTGTTTCTCAAGCGGGTGGGCCGCGACGACCCCCAGCGCGAAAAGCTGATTCTTGCTCTCTGTAAGCAGGCGGGCGGTTTAGAGAACGCCTTCGCCGCGGCCTTTGGCCCCCAGGCAGGGTTGTTTTTTGCCGATTCGGTACGCAATAGCGGTGCGACCCGGCGCGAGTTTTTGAAGAACATGGCGGTGGGGGCGGCCCTGGTAACCCTGGCCAGCTGCGCCAGCGGCGGCAATGAGGCGGCGACTGAAGAGGCCGCCGCCCCCGTTGACACCAGCAACCTGGAGAAGACTGACATTCAGGTGGGCTTTATCCCGATCACCTGTGCGACGCCGATCATTATGTCGGAACCGCTGGGTTTCTACGAAAAGTACGGCTTTAACGCCACGGTGGTGAAGATGCCGAGCTGGGGTGCGGTGCGCGATTCTGCGATCGCAGGGGAACTCGACGCTTACCACATGCTGGCCCCCATGCCCATCGCCATGACCCTGGGCCTCGGCTCCGGCAGCTTTGGCGTCAAGCTGGCCAGCATTGAGAATATCAACGGCCAGGCGATCACCGTGGCCGAGCGCCACAAGGGCAACGTCAACGGCCCCGCCGACTTCAAGGGCTTTGTGATTGGGGTGCCTTTCCCCTACTCGATGCACAACCTGCTGCTGCGCTACTACCTAGCCAGCGGCGGGCTCAACCCCGATGTGGATGTGCAGATTCGCCCGGTGCCGCCCCCAGACAGCATTGCCCAGCTGATTGCCGGCGACATCGACGCCATGCTGATGCCCGACCCGTTCAACCAGCGGGCCGTATACGAGGGGGCAGGCTACATTCACCTGCTGTCTAAGGAGATCTGGGACGGCCACCCCTGCTGCGCCTTCGCCGCCAGCGACGCCTGGATTGGCGAAAACCCCAACTCCTTCAGGGCGCTGAATAAGGCGATTATTGAGGCCGCTGGCTATGCCCAAGACCCGGCCAACCGGCCCGAGATCGCGGCCGCCATCTCCGATCGCGCTTTCTTAAACCAGCCCCCTGAGGTGGTGGAAGCCGTGCTCACCGGCAACTTTGAGGACGGTAACGGCAACACCCTGGAAGTGCCCGATCGCATTGAGTTTGACCCCTACCCCTGGCAGAGCTTCGCCAAGTGGATCTCGTCGCAGCTCGTCCGGTGGGATCTGCAGGGCGACGGCAAGGTGGCCCAAGAAATCACCGACGGTACCTACGACACCGTGGGCGAACAGGTCTTTCTCACTGATCTAGCGCGGGAACTGGCCCAGGAGCTGGGGCAAAACCCACCCACCGAGACCAACCGCGAAGAAAAGCTGGCCTCTGACACCTTTGACCCAGCCGCCCCCGGCGACTATGTCAAAGAGCAAATCGACAAGTTTGGCGTGTAGCC